>DAONEL010000021.1:0-28022 GCA_035403045.1 Bacteroidales bacterium | reverse complement strand
ATTACTGTAATTATGTAAACCCTTTCATTGGTACTCTTCGAATGGGGCACACTTTCCCGGGAGCGGCAGCGCCTTTCGGAATGGTACAGCTCAGTCCCGAAACCAACAACCCGCCAATGTATATCAACGGGAACTACAACCCCGATGTGTATAAATACTGCTCGGGCTACCAGTACGACGACAATACCATTTTCGGCTTCAGCCATACCCATTTCAGCGGAACAGGCCATTCCGACCTCGGCGATTTCCTGGTAATGCCCACAACCGGCAAACTGACACTTGAACCCGGTGACGCTGACAAACCTCACAGCGGTTATCATTCGCAATTCAAACATGAAAACGAAAAAGCATCACCCGGCTACTATAGGGTGTTGCTCGACGATTACAAAATCCTGGCAGAACTCACTGCCACTGAAAGGGTTGGCTTCCACCAGTATACATTCCCGAAAACTGACAGCGCACACATTATCCTTGACCTGGTTTCAAACATTTATCCTTACGATGAAAAGAATGTATGGACTTTCGTAAGGGTTGAGAACGATTCCACCGTCACCGGATTCCGCACAACCACCGGATGGGCGCGCACGAGAACACTCTATTTCGTCATGAAGTTTTCGAAACCATTTGTTGCGTATGGGCATAAGAAGTATGACTCTTCCCCTTACAAAGGGTTTTACCGGCGTTTCAACGAAAGTGTGAACTTCCCCGAGATGGCAGGCCGCCGGATAAGGGCTTATTTTGATTTTAAAACCGCTGAAAACGAGAAGATTAAAGTGAAATTCGCCCTGTCAGGCGTGAGTGTGCAGGGTGCTATGAAAAACATGGAAAGTGAAATTCCACACTGGGATTTTGAAAAAGTAAAAACCGAAAACCGTGAAAAATGGAACCGTGAATTATCGAAAGTCAGAGTAAAAATGCTGGCTCCCGAAGACATGGTGACATTTTACACCGCCATGTACCATACCATGCTGAGCCCTGTGGTTTTTGAAGATGTTGACGGCCAATACCGCGGACTGGACCAGGAAATTCACACTTCTGACGGGTTTACCAACTACACTATATTCTCATTATGGGATACTTACAGGGCACTTCACCCGCTTTTCAACATCCTTCAGCCACAGCGGAATGCTGACATGATTAATTCCATGCTGGCACATTACGATCAGAGTGTGCACCATATGCTGCCCATATGGAGCCACTATGCCAACGAAAACTGGTGCATGATTGGCTATCATTCTGTAGCTGTGCTTGCCGATGCTGTGGCAAAAGGGCTTGCCGGATTCGACCGGAAGAAAGCGCTTGATGCGGCCATCAGTACCTCAACCCGCGGGTATTTCGATGGGCTTGATTATTACATAAGCAGTGGCTATGTGCCTGAGGATAAAAGTTCTTCATCGGTTTCAAAAACACTGGAGTTTGCCTACGACGACTGGTGTATTGCCCAAATGGCAAAGGCTGCAGGCGATAGCACCGCTTATCATGAATATCTCAAACGGTCGAAAAATTTTGAGAATCATTACAGCAAGTCTTCAGTATTTCTTCGTCCACGCCTGGCTGACGGTTCCTGGAAACTGCCTTTCGATCCCCTCGATACCCACGACCAGGGCTACATTGAAGGCAATGCCTGGACATACAGCCTCTTTGTGCCGCATGACATTCCACGGCTTATTGAAATGAACGGCGGCAACAAAAAGTTCATCGCTCACCTCGACTCACTGTTCACCATGAAACTTGAGGACAAATACATTGAGAAAACCGAGGACATTACCCGCGACGGTATCATTGGCAATTATGTCCAGGGCAACGAGCCCGGGCACCATATTCCATATCTCTACAACTGGGCCGGGGCGCCATGGAAAACACAGGAACGGATTCGGATGATCATGAACACGATGTATGGCAATAAGGCTGATGGCCTTTGTGGCAACGATGACGCCGGGCAAATGTCGGCATGGTACATTTTCAGTGCGATGGGATTTTACCCCGTAATACCCGGAACTGATGAGTATGCCATCGGAAGCCCTGCCATCAGGGAAGCTGAGATCTCACTTGAAAATGGCAAAACGCTGATCATTAACACTGTAAACCAAAGCAAGGACAATATATATGTTCAGAAAGTTGTGCTGAACGGCAAAGAGGTGAAAGGTTTCAGTCTTTCGCACAACGATATCATCAATGGCGGAACAATAACCTACTATATGACAGCGAAGCCGGTTAAGAAAAGCCAGGGCAGATAGGCTGATCATTCTGTTGTTGAAATGCCGCTATGGTCTTCAGGTTTCTTTTTCATCAGATCAATTACCCTGTCGGAGTATTTCTTCAGTACGGGGTAAATGGCCGGGGAAATGGAAAGTACCGGTTTGAAGGAAATTGATTCGTCGCGTGTTTTCTGGCTGACCAGTTGGGCATTAGGATCAATTTTGGCTAACAGCAAAAGGAAAGTGCTCACAATGATAAGTCCTTTCACAATGCCCAGTACTGCTCCGCCAAGCCTGTTTACCAACCCTAATCCTGCGGTTTTTGCAATTCCCGACAGGAACTGGCCAAGCATGTACACAAGCACAACAACCAGTATAAAAGTGGTGATATAGGCTATAAACTTTATGTTGTTACTGGCCAGGTTCATCTTATTCGTTAGAAAATCGGCCATGAGCTCCGAAAAATTGATTGCTGCATAAAAACCCAGCAGAAGTCCGGCCAGCATGGCTATGCTGATAAAGAATCCTTTTGTGAAACCGCGGTAAGCAAAATATGCCAGCGGAACCAGGATGATGATGTCAATGATGTTCATGTCACGTTTTTATTACCAGGGAAATTTACCGGCAGTCACAAGTCACCAGGAAGCGATACGAGGAAAGGAGCTGATATTCTATCACTTGGGTCGCAGACGCCTTGTGAGTTCAGTGGCAAACAGGAAATGCTGAAGTTCCATGCATTCCGTTTGGAGGATATCATTTTTATCGCCTTGCCAGGCGATATGTCCATTGTACATGAAATAGATTTTTTCTCCGGTTTTCAGTACCGAACTGATGTCGTGCGTCACTACAACGGTGGTAATGTTTAATTCATGGGTTATCTCGCCGATAAGTTCGTCGATAAGGTTGGTTGTAACAGGATCAAGCCCTGAGTTCGGCTCATCGCAAAACAGGTACATCGGATTCATTGCGATAGCCCGAGCTATCCCAACACGCTTTTTCATACCTCCGCTCAGTTCCGAAGGCAGCAACTTATTGGCATTTACGAGATTAACCCGCGAAAGGCACCAGTTTGCACGATCGAGCTTTTCAGCCTGGGTCATCGTTGAGAACATGGTCAGCGGGAACATTACATTTTCTTCCACGGTCATGGAATCGAATAAGGCGCCTCCCTGGAAAAGCATCCCGATTTCCTGGCGAATCTGCTTCATTTCGTCGTATGACATTTTCGAAAATACCCTGCCGTCAAAACGCACCTGACCGGTATCGGTTTCAAATAGCCCAACAAGGCATTTGAGAAGGACAGTTTTTCCCATGCCACTCTGCCCGATGATCAGGTTGGTTTTACCTTTCTCGAACGACACGTTTACATCTTCGAGAACCACGCGGTCACCAAACTTTTTCGATATGTTAATCCCTTCGATCATGAGAGCAGCAACTGGGTAAGAACGAGGTTCATGAAAATCACGGCAATGCTGCTGTGTACTACGCCATTGGTGCTTGCTTCGCCAACTTCAAGCGCACCTCCCTGGGTGTTATACCCGTGGTATGCTGAGATCGATGATATCAGAAAAGCAAACACGACCGTTTTGATTACAGCATACCAGATGTCGTACATATGAAAAAACGACTGTATTCCGTAAACATACTGGTAGGATGTAACCAATCCTGTGAGCACTCCCGAAAGCCATCCTCCGAAAACGGCAACCACCATACTCAGGAGAATGAGTATCGGGTTGATGATCATGGAGGCGATTATTTTGGGCAGAACCAGGTATGTGGCGGGGTTTATCCCCATAATTTCAAGGGCATCAATTTGTTCGGTAACACGCATTGTTCCCAGCTCAGAGGCAATACGAGAACCTACTTTGCCGCAAAGTATCAGGCTGATGATGGTTGGAGAGAATTCGAGAACTACCGACTGCCTTACCGAAAAACCAATGGTATAAAGTGGTACAAAAGGAGTATCAATATTAAAGGCGAGCTGAATGGTGAGCACTGCACCCATAAAAATGGAAATAATCGTGACAATCCCAACAGAGGCAAGGCCAAGATGCTCCATTTCAAAAAAGACCTGCCGGTAATATATCGACTGCTTTTCGGGACGCTTGAACGCCTGCCTGAGCAGCTGCATATATTTCCCCACATGATAGAAAAAGTTCATACTGAACAATAATTAGCGCTAAATTAGCGTAAATATTACGAAAACTGCCTGTTTAAAGATATATTTGCTGCAGGTTAATGAAAAACTTACAGGTAAAATGCTGAAAACTAATATCCTGACCAAACCCACCTTGGTGTTGTCGCTCATGGTGCTCATGCTGGTACTGGTATCGTGCAATACGTATCACTACCATTCAAGAAGCCGGGGTTATATGAGAACACCTCCCAGCACCGGCAGAAACCGTTGTGGCTGCCTGCTCCCCGAAAAACAGGTAAACCAGATAGATTACGCCTGCGTTGATGTACAAAAAAATTGACCCGCTGCAGGCGATCAGGCAATATTTCCCTCCCGAGGCTTTCAGTGCTGTAGAAGCATGCTTTCGTGAGCATCGTTTCAACATGCGCATTTCTAGACCCAGGAAGAACAAACTCGGGAGTTTCAAGCCGTCGCCTCCACCGAATAATCCAGTGATCACCGTGAATGCAGACCTGGGGAAATATATGTTTTTCCTGGTTTTCATGCACGAAATCGCCCACCTGATCGTGCATAACAAGCATTCGCGTAATGTTCCGTCACACGGAAAAGAGTGGAAATCAGCTTTCAAAAGCCTCATAATTCCTTTACTCGATAACAGCCTGCTTCCTGCTGAACTAGACCCGCTGCTGAGAAAGTATTTCGAGAAAACGCCGGCTACTTTTATCAGACAAACCGCTTTGCTCGGGTTGATCAACCGCCTCGACGGCAAAGAAGAAACGGAAATACTGAACAATATTCCCCTGAATTCAGTTTTTGCACTTTCAAACGGCAGGCGTTTTGTGAAGCTCGAAACCCGGCGAACGCGTTGCCGATGCCTTTGCCTCGACAACAAGCGTTATTACGATGTTGCCTGCAACGCCCAAATATTTCCGGTTAACGACCATCAATCCTGAAGCTTTAGCTATCTTTGCCCGATTGCTTTTAAATCAACAAGTTATAAATAAAAATCAGTCTGAACCTGATCATGAATCACAACAACTATTGCATCATCATGGCCGGAGGGGTTGGAGCCCGTTTCTGGCCGTTAAGCCGCACCAACCACCCAAAACAATTTATCGACATTTTAGGCACAGGCGAAACGCTCATCCAGCAGACTTTCAGAAGACTATCGGCCTCATGCCCGCCTGAAAATATATACATTGTTACACACGAAAACTACAAGGATCTTGTCCTCAAACAACTGCCGCAGGCTGACCCTGAAAATGTACTCTATGAACCGGTTCGCCGAAACACCGCCCCTTGTATCGCATATGCCTGCCACAAGATTGCGGCTTCTAATCCCGATGCCAATATTGTTGTAGCCCCGTCGGATCATATTATCCTGAGGGAAGACATTTTTACTGATGTGATCAACACGGCCCTCGAAGCAACCGCTCAAAACGACTGGCTGGTTACGCTCGGTATCACACCAAGCCGCCCCGACACCGGTTATGGTTACATACAATTCAACGACAGCAGTTCCTTCGGCCCCGGCGGAAGGCTGAACAAGGTGATTACTTTTACTGAAAAGCCACAGTACGACCTTGCAGTATCCTTCCTTCAAAGCGGCGATTTTCTCTGGAATTCAGGAATTTTTATCTGGTCGGTAAAGAGTATCCTCAATGCTTTTGAACGCCACCTGCCGGAAGTAGATTCGCTATTTCGCGAAGGCATCAATATATATGGTACTGCCAAAGAAAAGGAATTTGTGAATAAGGCTTACACCGTTTGCAAAAGCATTTCTATCGACTATGGCGTGATGGAAAAAGCTGACAATGTGTATGTTGTGGCTGCTGACTTTGGCTGGAGCGACCTTGGGACATGGGGCTCACTGTACGACGCACGGCAAAAAGATAGTCATGGAAATTCTATTCAGGGTCACAGCGTGCTTACCTGGGATACCGCCAACAGCATTATCCTGATGCCCGACAGCAAAGTTGCCGTGATCGACGGGCTGGATGGTTACATTGTAGCCGAAGACGACAACCTGTTGCTCATCTGCCGCCGGGGTGATGAACAACGCATCCGCGAATTTGTGGAAACCGTTCGCCTCGAAAAAGGTGAAAAGTATGTTTAAAACCAGCTTTTTAAGTATCACTTATCCTTGTTAACTGATTCTAAAACTTCGTACACATGAAAAAATACTTTATTCTTTTTTTCGTAACAATCACACTTCATGTAAGTTCGTATGCCGACGAGGGTATGTGGCTTCCTCTCTTCATTGAAAGGCTGAATTATGTTGATATGCAGAAAGAAGGCCTGCATCTTACAGCAGAAGAGATTTATAGCGTAAACCACTCCAGCCTGAAGGATGCCATCATCATGTTTGGTGGTGGATGCACCGGTGAAATCGTTTCGCCGCAAGGCCTCATATTTACCAACCACCATTGCGGTTATGGCTCCATTCAGTCACACAGCACAGTTGAACATGATTACCTTACCGATGGTTTCTGGGCTATGCGCCGGGAAGAAGAATTGCCCACTCCCGGACTTACCGCCCGTTTTCTTGTCAGCATTCAGGATGTGACTGCCACTGTACTCGGCAATGTAAACGACAACATGACTGAAAGCGAGAGAAGCGAAAAAATAAGGAAGACATGCAGAGACCTTGAACAAAAAATCACCAAAGGCACACAACTGGATGCGCGGGTTTCTTCGTTTTTTAACGGGAATGAATACTACCTCTTTGTTTATGAGATATACCGCGACGTCAGGCTGGTGGGTGCTCCGCCTTCATCTATCGGCAAATTTGGTGCCGACACCGATAACTGGATGTGGCCGCGGCATACAGGCGATTTCTCCATTTTCAGGGTTTACACTGCCAAAGATGGTTCTCCGGCTGAGTATTCTGCTGATAATATTCCCATGAAGTCAAAGTCATATCTGCCTGTCTCCGTCAAAGGCGTTGAAAAAGGTGATTTCTCAATGATTATGGGCTATCCCGGCTCAACCGACAGGTTTGCAACTTCCTATACAATCGACTGGGCAATGAAAATACATAACCCGGCAATCGTGAAAATACGTACCAGCAAACTCGATATTCTGAGAAAAGATATGGACGCCGACCCTGCCGTTCGCATCAAATATGCTTCAAAATATGCCGGAACAGCAAACTACTGGAAATTTTTTATCGGTCAGGACAAGGGCTTGAAAAAATTGAATGTTGCCGATCGCAAACGTGAAATTGAGGATCGTTTTGCCGAATGGATCAATGCCGACCGCGACCGTAACCTGGCGTACCGTGATGCATTATTCAGTATATCAAAGGCTTATGAAACAATAAATAAATACGAGCTGGCCACCACATACAACAGTGAAGCAATAAACCGCGGCTGCGAAATTATCAGTTTCAGCCGGCAACTAAATGCACTGGCTAAAGAACTTGGGTCGGAGAAGCCTGACCAGGAAGCTATAAATAAGCTGAAGGAAAGACTGAAGTCATCAGCCGAACAGTACTTTAAAAATTACAATGCCCCGACCGATGAACGTATGCTGGCATCGATGCTCAGCCTGTATTACAACAATGTACCTCGTGAACAACAGCCTGAATACCTGAGCATTATTTTCAAGAAATACAAAGGTGACTTCGCTACGTATGCCTCAGAGGTTTTCAATAAGACGATTTTTGCTGACCAGTCGAAGTTTGTTTCATTTGTTGACAATCCCAACCTTAAAAAACTGCAGAAAGACCCTGTATGGCCTTTGCAGAAAGCTTTTGACGAAAATGCCGATTTAATCGACTCCCTTACCAAACCTGCTGCTGATATGCTGGCAAAAGGGCGCCGGCTTTTTGTGCGCGGACTGCGGCAAATGGAATCCGATAAAAGCTTTTACCCCGATGCCAACAGCACAATGCGCCTGACCTATGGCAAAATAGACAACTACAGCCCGCAGGATGCCGTTGATTTTGACTATGTTACCACACTCGATGGTATCATGCAAAAAGAAGACCCGTCGAATTGGGAATTTGTGGTGCCGGCCAGGCTGAAACAGCTATACCATGATAAAGATTATGGCCGCTACGGGAAAAACGGAAAAATGGTGGTTGCTTTTATCACTAACAATGATATAACCGGCGGAAATTCAGGCAGCCCTGTGCTCAATGCCGATGGTGAACTTATCGGCCTTGCATTCGATGGTAACTGGGAAGCCATGAGCGGCAATTATGCTTTTGAGCCTGACCTGCAGCGAACTATCTGTGTCGACATACGTTACGTGCTCTTTATCATCGATAAGTATGCAGGCGCCCAAAACCTCATCAACGAACTGACTATCCGCGAGTAATGTGCTGTTAAATAAGCACACTCACCGTGAAATGAAACAATGGTAGTTCCTCAAAGTGAATTACCCGAACCATGGCTACCGAAACCGAACGTAAATTCCTGGTAAACCCGGATTTGCTGCCACATTTGCCTGATGGTGAGCATATTATCCAGGCTTACCTGCATATCAGCAAACAGGTGACCGTGCGTGTACGAATCACAACCGGTTCGGCATATATTACCATCAAGGGCCCTGCCAGGGGAATTTCGAGGCCTGAATTTGAATACAGTGTCCCAATGGACGATGCGCTATTTATGGCTTATGAACTCAGCCCTTATAAACCCATACGCAAGACCAGGAGAAAAATCATCTTTGAAGGGAAATCCTGGGAACTGGATGAATTTGAGGAACTTAATAACGGGCTTTGGATTGCAGAAATAGAGCTTTCAGATGCCGAAGAACAAATTGAACTGCCGCCATGGATAATCAGGGAAGTTACTGATGATCACAGATACCTTAATTCAAAACTTGCCACTGAACCTTTTTGTAACTGGAAGGATACACAGGACGGCGATTGACCCGGCACTATTCTGATTTTAACAAACATTAATTGTTTAACCGTTTTTCGTTTGGGGCTAAATAATAATTTTGCACACTGAATTTCAAACAATAACAAACTCATTAGCTATGAAAAGACTTGCTGGTTTTACACTTCTCATATTATCTCTGCTCATTGCTTCCTGCAACAAGGATGAAGTTACAGAAGCCTGGTTGCGTGGCGCCAATTCGCTGATAAGAACAACCGATGGCAACCTTTTGGCCGCCGGATACAATACTTCATCAGGAATGGGATACCAGGGCTGCCTTACAAAGCTGGATAATAATGGCAATATATTGTGGAGCTACAACTATGGTGCTGAAAATTCCGACGGCTTCTTCGGAGTTGCCAATGCCGCCAACGGCAGCTATATTGCCACCGGATATTCATATTCAAATGAAGCAAGCTTACCCAATTTAATCATTGCTAAAGTGGATGCAGCAGGATCACAGGAATGGCTGACAACCCTTACCGATTATACTGTTTCTCAGGGTATTAGCGTTATTCCTGCCCTGGATAATACAGGTTACATTGTTGTTGGTTATTTGCAGGAAACTTCGACTTCAGATCGTGATATGCTGATCGTTAAATTCAGTAACACCGGGCAGAAATTGTGGGCAAAAAGATATGCCGGAAAAAGTTCATCTACCAATAACTACGATGAAGCCTACGACATCATAGCTGCTGACAACGGATATTATGTTACGGGTTCGGTTAATGGCTACTCTAATTGTTGCGGCAGCGCATTCCTTATGCACACCAATGCCAATGGTGATTCCACCTGGAGAAAAACATACGGAAGCGCCGTGGGATATTCATTAGAAAGGACTGCCGATAATGGTTTTATCATTGGTGGATCATATTATGCCAGCAGCGACCAGGACTTCTACATGCTAAAAACTACCAGCGACGGCACCAAAGAATGGGAAAAGCAATATGCTCGGTCTGACTATGATTATGGCACCACTGTTATACAAACCAGTGACGGTGGTTATGCGCTTGTCGGCAATTCAACTGAGAATGATGACCTCCAGATTCGCCTTTTAAAGGTTAATGCTACCGGTGAAAAAAGCTGGGAAAAAACCTATGGCGGGGACAATGCAGAGCAGGGTTATGGCCTTGTGACAAGCAACGACGGTGGATTTTACCTGGCCGGGCTCAGTAATACCGGTGGAAGCTTTGTTTACCTCAACAAAGTTTCAAATGACGGAACGTTGATCTGGGAGAAAAGATTGCAGTAATTTATTGATAACCAATCAGTCAATAGAGCAGGAAAAGTTTTTCAACCTGTTAATTTATCGAAAGAGGCTGCCCTTATAAGACAGCCTCTTTTTCATTTCTGATAAGCATGAGAGGATCATTCAAATCCCTGGGTCCCTCTTTTAGTTTTATGTTTCCCTTCGATATTGCGGGCACCTTCCTGTTTGGCACCCCGTATCATCAAATTCAGCCTGACCTGAGCCCCCAGGTGAGAGAACCTGCCCTTTTGGTCTTCTGTTGGATCATTCAATGCCGTATATGGATTTATGAATTCGTTCAGGTCGTTGAAATCAGTTTTTATCAGGTCAATGTAATAATATGGCCTGACTGAAAGCGAAACAGGAGCCGTTTTCGTAAGGAAGAAATTGATCTGGGGGAAAAACTCGAATCCGGCTGTAATGATATCCTGAGCGTCTTCAAAATCAGCATCACCGGCTCTGGTTTTTATCTTGCCCCACTGAACGCTCGTTCCCATTCCAACTCCCAGGTCAATGAAAGGTGACTGGTAAAACATGAATCCAAAATCCAGGGAATAATTACCGGTCCTGAATTCAAGATCACGACTGGCAGGGTTTTGATTCACATCCACACCTTCGGCACGTGCTTTACTTTTCAGGAAAGCAGCATTCAGATCGAAAAAGTAGCCATTCAGGTATTTGTTATCGAGCAGAAACATACCAAATGCGAATCCTCCCGGATTGTTAAGGTAATCCATGTTCCTGGTTAGCCTGGCAGCCCCTGACTGTCCCTGACGGGTCTCATTGTACCTGTCTATCACATAATTAAGCCCTGGATTTTGAATTCCAGTAAGATGATAGCCCACTCCGAAAAGGTAGTAATTGCGGTCCTTGTCGTACCGCATGGTTTCCTGTGCTGTAACAAGCCTGCCAACAAGGGTCAGCAGCATGATAAAAAGTATTCTGGATTTCATGTAGATCTTTCCTTTCTTAATATTTTACAACTACTTCGCAAACAATGCTTTGTCAACTTCCACCATTTGCCTGACAGCATTATCGAATTGCATACCTTTGACAAAAACAACCCGGTAAGGATCAAAATACTTGATACCCAACTGGCCAAGTTCATTGTAAACAATGGCTATACGTTCGAGTTTGCTGTTGATTATGAAGTTGTTATACTTAACTTCTTTTTTTATTTTCACTTTTTCCTCAACCAGGTAACCAACGCTGATCCCTTTATAAAAAATCTCGCTGGTATCCTTTTTATCGCAATGCTTCACTTGGGTGTCTCTGAAACTGTATCTTTCGTATGACGAGATGCTGTGTTGAGCATAAGTCATCCCTGTTGCAAATAAGCAAAACAGCAACATTATATTGATTTTCATGATTTTGCAGCTTAAAATGGTAAGCAAGGCAGGTGTATCATTACACCTGCCTTGCATTAATTAATATGTCTCATGCTACCTGAAAAGACTGATCTTCTTTGTCCAGAGGAAGTCGCCCTTTTTATCAGTTCCGACGGCAATCACTGTGTTAGGATCAAGTGGGATAATGCCATCGTCGAGCAATCCGAATTCAGCATTGCTGGTAAAATCATACGGATCTGTCATTTGCCCATCTCGTGAAACAATTACTTCTGATAATCCGAAACGTTTCTTGCCATATTTACGGCCCGGGGTGTTGTAAAGCATGGCCAGCTTATCGTCAGGGCCAAGGAAGGTGATTAATTTGCCCGGATCAAGAGGTTTCTGGCTTCTGATATGTCCTGAATATGTTTTGCGGTAATTGTCGCGGTCAATCTGGTTAACCCAGTCGAGTTCACCATTCGGCGTAAACTTAAATAGCAGGGCATCCATATAGTTATAATGAGTGTAATAGTTATAGATGGTAAGATATTGTGTTTTGGTCACCCTGGTTTCATAGAATTTTGTAAACATTTCGGCAGTGATATAAAAGCTGCCATCGGGAAGGAAGTAAAAATCCTGAAGGTTATAATTCCCTCCTTTTTTAGTGAAACCGGCATTGCCTTTTTTAAGTTTGCGCAGCACTTTTTCCTTGTAATCAAATGTTGCTGTAGCCTGTTCCTGCAAGTTGAAGTCAAACTTCTTGATAAACATTCCCAGGTATGGGTTCGACACTTTTACGGTTTTATTGTTGGCAGGCATCTTGGGCGCTTTTCCCATGGCTTTGGGATCGCCGTATTCACCGGCCATATAAAGCATTCCGTTGTTTTCGGCCATATAAATATTGGCAATTCCCATTCCGGCCGGGATTGTGATTTCGCCACGGGCTTCTTCATCGCCATCAAGGCTGAGTCTGAATGCAATGAAGCCTTTCGGGATTTTCCATCCAAGAACCTTGGTTTGAAGCAGTGATTTTCCTGCCAGGAAGATTTTGTCCTTTGTCACAAGGAACGATTCAAGCCCGAGTTCGTCTTTGCCAAGGAGGTTAAGCTCTTTCTGTACTTCAACATCCATTGCCACAGGATTTATCCTCATGAAAACCAGGTAGTCGCGATTCTTCTCATCTTTGTTTTTTGTCTTCCGCTTTTCGTACTGCGCCATCACAAACACCTTGCCTTCGTATGTAACAACACGGTAGCTGTCAAAACCTTTCTCGTCGCACATTTCAAAATCCTTGACACTGGTAATCACATTGTTGTTGTCGTATTTGATCAACTGAAACATGATTTTATTCACCTTGTCGTCCGTTTCATCATCAACCCACGTAGTGTAACCAATCCGGAAATCGTCGAAATACAGCCTTGGTTTTACTGAATTTTTAGTGCCGATGATCTTGTACCCTTCATCAACTACTTTCAGGCTTTCGTCAAGAGCCATTTCATACCGCTGATATTTACGCTTTTCTCCTCTCACCTTCTCTGCTTTTTCAGGTTCAAAGAATACGGTAACGCCATTGGTTTGATAATTGCGCAGGGCAAAATCCATTTCATTCTTCTGCTGTGCCCTGCTAAGTTCGGTTTTGTTTTCACTGATCATTGACTGCGAAAACACGGCTGAGGTGATTAATGCCATCAGCATGGTTAGTAATGTAATTTTTGATTTCATACTCCTCGTTTTTGAAGTTTGTTGATTAAATTTTGGTTGATTAAAAACGTCTAGAACAACAAAGAACACGAGAATATGTTTAATCTTACATGTGTTTTTTTATTTCATATTTATATAGTACAAATTTAACTACGCTGCAAGGCAAATGAATTTTTTGCATAAAAAAATGAGCCCTCCTGGTGGAGAGCTCATTTTAAGGCCCGGGATATTTTGCTTATTTCACCAGTGTCAGTTCATTGATGAGATTGGTAGCCCCTGCATATTTATCAATGATAAAGAGCACATACCTTACATCAACATTGATGGTACGTTGCAACTCCGGCTCAAAGAGTATATTGCCGCTCATGGCTTCCCAGTTGCCGTCAAAAGCTAAGCCTATGAGTTGTCCGTCGCCATTCAGCACGGGGCTGCCTGAGTTGCCGCCGGTAATATCGTTATCCGTAAGGAAGCAGGTGTACATTACACCGTTCTCACCATACTGGCCATAATCTTTCTTCTGGTAAAGTTCCTTTAACCTGGCCGGAACGATGAACTCCTCATTGGTTGGATCTTCCTTGGCCATAACACCGTCAAGCGTAGTATAATACTTGTAATGCACAGCATCGGCAGGGTAATAATCCAGCACCTTTCCATAAGTCATACGCATGGTGCTGTTGGCGTCAGGATAAAAACTCTTGTCGGGTTCCATTTCGCGCAAGCCGGCTGCAAAAAGTCTTTGGGCAATACGAATCTGGGTGGTGAGTTGCTTGTTTGATTCCTGTACTTTACGGAAAATATCCATAAACGATGTGTAAAGTTTACCGGCGGGGTCATTCTCCAGTTTTTTCAGGGATGGCTTTGCCAGGAAAGCATTAAAGTTTTCGGGAGTGTACCATATCGATTTCTTAAAAAGATCGGCGGCATAAGCATTGAAATCGCCTTTATATTTTGATTCAATGGTTCTGAAAATTTCCGGTTGCTGCTCTTTCGAAACTCCTTTATAAAACAGTTCAAGGACAGCTGCCAGCACATTCTGCTCAATAGCAACATTGTATTCCTTGAAATGCTCAGTGGCAAATTCGCGGTACTTATCCATCTGTTTTGTGAGTTCGTCTCCTTTGGCGCCACTCTTCAGTGCAGTTTCGATGCCGGTTGCCTGGCCGGGGGCTGAAAACGCCTGCGATCCGTACATGGTAAGCTGAGCATGCCACATGAGCGAATAAAGTTTCTGATCTTTATATTGTTTGTAAACATCGGCGAAGGTGCTGAGTACCGTTCCGTATTTTTGTTTTCGGGCGTCGGTTGCATTCACCCAGTCAGCAAATTGCTTTTCAAGTTCCTGTTTCTTGGCTATCACGTTAAGCCTTTTCAGGTCGCGCGTTTCACCCACCTTGTTTTTCCAGAAATTAGCAAGCCCGGCATAATTGTCGGCGTAAGCAATGCGAACACTGTTATCAGCATCCATACCGGCTTTCTGCATTTCAAGCACTTTCCCCAGAACACTGGTGATAACGGGGTTGATGTCGTTAAGGGTTGCATCAACGCCCCATGATGTGCGGTAACGGTCGGTTTGGCCCGGGAAACCCCAAATCATGGCGAAGTCGTTCTTTTGGTAGCCTTTGAGTGAAACCGGCAGGAAATGTTTCGGTTTCAGCGGAATATTCTCTTTTGAATACTCGGCCGGCGAGCCGTCGGGAGCAGTATAGATGCGGAAAATTGAAAAGTCGCCGGTATGACGCGGCCACATCCAGTTGTCGGTATCGCCGCCAAATTTT
Organism: Bacteroidales bacterium; assembly: GCA_035403045.1. Classification (GTDB taxonomy): domain Bacteria; phylum Bacteroidota; class Bacteroidia; order Bacteroidales; family UBA4417; genus UBA4417. Next base: position 12,745 of record DAONEL010000021.1, on the reverse strand, counting down.
CCTATGCTTGAAGGGGGAGCGCCAACCAAACGAACATCTTTAAATACCTGGTAAACAAACACATAATACTCATTCCCGTTGAAGAAGCTTTTCAATTCAACCTGGTATTTTCCATCCTCCGAAGCAGCTTTTTTCAGTTCTTCAATCTTCTTGCTTATGGCGCCCTGCCTGGCTTGTTCATCCATATCATTGGTTACAGCACTAAGCACCTCACTGGTCATGTCTTCCATCCTTTCGAGGAAGGAAACTGTAAGATCTTCATTGGGAAGCTCTTCGGCTTTGCTCATAGCCCAGAAACCGTCTGTAAGGTAGTCATGGTCAACTGTACTGTGTTTCTGAATATTGCCGTAACCGCAATGGTGGTTGGTAAACAAAAGGCCTTCGGGAGAAACGACTTCGGCCGTGCAAAAACCTCCAAGGCTGACAATAGCATCTTTCAGGCTTGAGTGATTGATACTATAAAGCTCTTCGGGTGTAAGGCGAAGGCCCATCTTCTGCATGTCAACATAGTTGAGCCTTTCAACAAACATCGGAAGCCACATGCCTTCGTCGGGAGTTTCAGCTGCATTAACAAAAACAGCCGTAAGCATACATAATGCTAATAAGTACTTTTTCATAAATCTTAGTGGTTTGTTATCATTTGGATCGACAAAAATAAATGATTTGCCACAATCAGGGTCTATGAATCTTTTAATTCCCTCATTCACTCTGTGTGTCCCCTGAAATTGTCTGCAAACGGCTGCTCAGGCTTCATGATAATCCTGATAATCATATGACTGTAACCTGGCGTTTATCATTTTTCATAAAGAGTGTCCCTTTTTAACGAAATAACCAACGCCTGTCTTTAATCAATCCGTTCTCATCAGCTTGATTATCTGGCATATAGATTTGATGGCATATATTTTGAAACTACCAGTTTGCATTTTAGCCATTTCCGTGGCCGGGATGCCGGTACTATATTTATTAATCGCTCGCTTCTGTTTCTTTTTATGATGAGAAGATTTCTCATTTTGGTGTTGATATTGGCATTTGTGTTCCTTAACGGTACTCTGAACTCCTGCTCGAGAGATGAGATTCCGCCGGGAACACAAAAAAATCCGTTTGATCAGTTCCATAAAGCTGCGGGAACTGCAAATGATCATGAATCTTCCGCTTCAGACCAGCCCTTTGAATACTCAACAACAGGGTCGGTAAAAGGCCGAAATGGCAATAAGCTGAAATCAATACACTACAAGACATACAATACTAATAACGTTTTTGTAGTTGAGCTTTCGTATAACACATCTGATTATCAATCGCTTGAATCATCAAATATAAGCGTTAATGTAGCGGGCCAGGTTCTTGACCAGACCATCATCAACCGGAATATCGGAATATTTTCGTATTCGCTCAACGACCTGAAACCGGGGTGGAAGATTGGCGATCTTGTACAATGGTCATTTACTGAAACCGGTTGTGAAGAGCCAATCTCGTTTTTTGATTCCTACATTTTAACTGGGCCGGCTGAACAATTGCAGGCAGCGGCTTTATAATCCCAGCGCAGTGCGTCCCTGTTCAAAAACGATGTCCTTAGGGATATTGGCCGTTTTCAACTTTTCGATGCCTGCTTTGAGTTCATCCCGTACTTTGCCGTTGGCAGCCATATAGTCCGATGCCTGCTGGTAATCTCCATCTCCTTCTATCTGAAGGATGAAAGCGCTCCATTCATTCATGGCCTGCCGGGTTTTGTCAATGTCCACTTTGTAGGTTCCGTCAGGGTTGAGCTTAAACGCGCCTTTGTCTTCAAAAAAGTTGAAACACATCATGTTGGCTTTCCCGTGAGCTTCGGCTGCACCAAAACGAACCGAACGGATCAACCCGGCCATGTAGGTAACAAAGGCATCATCCACGGTAATTCCCTTGAGTTCTCCTTTTTCGATAAGTTTGGTAACCATGTATAGTCCCAGTATGTCAGCTTTGCCTTCTTCCCAGCCCGAGTACTGTTCTTTTAAAGCTTCGCGGATATTGCCTTTGCCGGTAATGGTGTTTTTAATGCCAAGCCCGTGAGCTACTTCATGAAACATGACGTTGCTGAAAAAAGCATCAAATTTAATGTTTGCACGCTGGGTAGGATCAATCAGAATACCGGCAATAGGAACAAGGATTTTATCAAATTTAGCCTGCATGGCGTTTTTTAACTGAAGACGGCGGCTGCCTTTGGCCAGTTGCACTTTTTCATCATTCGGAAGGTTTATGGCGATGGTCTTACCTCCGCTATTGGAGTTACCGGCATAGAATAGTATGTCGTAAGCATTAAGGTCCGAATCGGTTCCCGGTACTTCCTGCTTGTATTTGGGGTCACAGGGCAATTCTTTCTGCAAGGCTGGCAACATGGCTGCATACCTTTCCAGTTTTTTGCTCCATTCTTTATCTTTTACAAGCACTGATGCTTCGTGCGCGGTTTTATATCCAAACAGCTCATCCTCATAATTTTCGATCGGGCCAACTACAAAATCAATGGTATTGGTTTTCATGTCCATCCAGGCCATGTCGCTTTCAAAATAATCATCGGTGAGCAGGGCTTTCGACCGCAATTCAAAATACTTTTTCAATCCCGGGTCCTCAGCCAGCGCAGCAGCTTTGAGCAGCAAATCCGATGCCTTTTTAACTTTATCAGCATATGCTTCGTGGTACCATATGCTTTTGAGTTTGCCATCTGTTTCGCGCCTGATGATAGTGTATTGGCTGGCTTTGTTCTTATCGTTCCATTTTTCAAATTCTTCTTTGGTCATATCGGCTGGGTAAAAGTTTGCACCTGGCGCCTTTTTCCCAACGCCGGCTACGAAAGGCAGGTTTTCATCAAGCCTGTCCCAGGGACCGTAGTTGATAACGGCAAACTCTTTTGTGGCTGCATCCTTAATTGTATCGAGGAATGCGTTTTTATCACCAAGTGTTTGTTCCCAGAAGATATCATCCATTATCTGTGATACTTCCAGCAAAACCGGGATCATCTGTTTTTCCTTGTCAGTAAGCTTACTCATATCGGTAGTAAGCTTAACAACAGCATATTCGTTCACTTTTTTCTGCATCTCACTCATTTGTGTGGTATCGTTTGACTGTTTGCTGCCTGTTTGTTTGCAGCCGGGGTTAGCGAGTGCAATCATGCCAATGACTACCGCTAGTATGAAAACATTTTTCATGGTTTTGATGGTTATGAATGGTTTGAAAATTGACCTTATAAAAGTACACAATTTCCCTGCCCCGGGAAGCAATCACCGCAGTGAAAAACAATAAGGCCCTCCAGAACGGAGAATTCTTCAGCAAACGAAAATATTCATCGATACAAATGCCTCTCAATCCATTTATTATTAGTAGTTTTGTTTTGTGAATTAATTCACAGTATTAATTGTGAATTAAATAACAGGTTGACGTTGTCCCTGATTGTATTTGAATTCAATAATTCCTTTTAACCGGTTGAATCATAATTTATTATGACCAGCAAACGCCTTCTGATACGTGATGTAACCCTTCGCGACGGACAACAATCGCTTTTTGCAACCCGCATGTCGCAGCAACAGGTCGACAGGGTTTTACCATTATTTTCGCAGGCAGGCTTTTACGCCATGGAAGTCTGGGGCGGCGCTGTGCCTGATTCCGTGATGCGATACCTGCATGAAGATCCCTGGCAGCGGCTCGCGATAATTCACGAAGCAATCGGGGATAAATCCTTGTTAACAGCGCTGTCGCGCGGCCGCAACCTGTTTGGCTACAACCCTTATCCTGACGAAGTGATTGAGGGTTTCAACCGTAATGCCATTAAATCAGGCATTAGCATCATGCGCATTTTTGATGCCCTGAATGACTTTTCGAACATGAAATCAACAATCAGGTTTGTGAAGGAAAATGGCGGTATTGCTGATTGCTGTATTGTTTACACTGTTGACCCCAAATATTCCACCCGCGAGCGGCTTCGTGCTTTGCTTCATGCCAAAATGCTTCCTGCCAACATTTTTACAAAGGCTTATTTTGTGAACAAAGCCAGAGAACTGGAGGAGATGGGAGCCGATATGATTACCATCAAAGACATGGCCGGACTGGCAACTCCGGGAAAAACAGGCCCTCTTGTACGCATGTTGAAGGAAAGCCTCTCAATACCCGTTGATTTCCACACTCACTGTACCCCGGGATTTGGCCTTGCCTCAACACTTATGGCCATAGTAAACGGCGCTGATATTGTTGATACCTCGGTGATGAGTTTTGCCGGTGGCACAGCCGCCCCGCCTTATGAACTTGTGAGGATGTTCTGCGACCGGATGGACATAGATACCGGTGTAGATCTGACAGTGGTTCAGCAAATCGACAGGGAATTGCGCGAAATACGCCGTGAACTGGCCGAATACGATGCTACCAAAACATTCCCGCGCGAATTCAACTTCCTTGAAGACAAGCTACCCCGCGATATCGACCAGATGGTAGAACTGGCAATAGCTTACGCCAAAGCCGACAAGGAGGATGACCTGCTCGAAGTTTGCCATCGCATCGAAACCTGGTTTGGGTTGCCCGAAGCCGACGACCTTATCCGCGAAGCTGAAGTGCCCGGCGGTATGTATAGTAACATGCTGGCGCAGCTTAAGCAACTTAAGCTTGAAAAGCTGCTGCCGCGTGCCCTCGAACTGATCCCACTGGTAAGGCTTGCTTCAGGTTGTCCGCCACTGGTCACTCCTACCAGCCAGATTGTAGGCGTACAGGCAGTGAATTGCGCCATCGACGAATCCAAGAGCGCCCCTCTCTATACCACAAAATCAATACAATTCGTCAACCTGGTAAAAGGCAGCTATGGCAAAACACCGGTGGCAATCGATCCCGACTTCAGGTTTAAAATAGCGGGTGTGAAGGAAGAAACACCTTATGACCCCCGTTATTACAAAAAGCAGGAAAATCCTGTGTATGAAGAGTATGGTGGTGTGAAACTGGCTCAAAACGAGAAAGAAGAATTGCTGCTTGAATTGTTCCCATCGGTTGCAAACGACTTCCTGAAGAAACGTATGGAGGATGCATACCTGGCTGAAATTCATGCCATTGAAGCTGAGAAACAACGCAAGATCGACGAGGAAAAACGTCAGTATGAAGCGCTGACTCCGGAGCAAAAAAAGCAGCGTTTACTCGATGGCCTGTACAATTATGCATGGTCTTCTTCTGATGAAAGTTCGGAAATCGGGCACTCCTGAGACTGATTGTTGCATTCTCATTATCGCCATGAAAACCGTTTCAGGATTTTGAATCATTTATTGAAATGCATTCACTTCATGCCCGTCACCTCCCGTTAAGGTAAGCGCTCAATATTTATCAGATTTTAAATGGATTATTCGAGAAAAGATCACGAATTGCCTTTGGCCACAGCCATGTGGGGATGGAAATATCATCATACAGGTATTCCGGTGAAGGACCCATTCCCCGGCGAAGTACATATTCCGCACCTGGGTATTTATGTGAGTGGATTTAAGGAAAGCCCTTACGGAATAGAGTTTATGAGATTTGAACCGCACTGTAAAGTTCATGAACTGGTGCAAACAGTTCCCCATGTAGCCTTTGTGGTCGATAACCTTGAAGAAGCCCTGCCTGGAAAGGAACTTCTGGGAGAGGTAAACTCTCCGTCACCAGGCCTGAAAGTGGCAATGATCGTGCACAACGGCGCACCAGTAGAACTGATGGAATTCAGTAAGTAAATTGATAATCAGGTAAATGGCCGCAAGAGCAGATCTCCGGGGCTACCTATATCAGATAGATATCTTCAGGCTTAATTCCTTCAGTTGCTCTTCCGAAATACGAGCCGGGGTGTCAATCATCACATCACGGGCATTGTTATTCTTCGGGAAGGCAATATAGTCGCGGATTGACTCGCTGCCGCCAAACAATGAACAAAGCCTGTCGAATCCAAAGGCAATTCCACCGTGAGGAGGAGCGCCGTATTCAAAAGCATTCATCAGGAAACCAAACTGCGCCTGTGCATCTTCTTCGCTGAATCCAAGCAGTTGCAACATCTTGTGCTGCATTGGCTTGTTGTAAATCCGAATTGATCCGCCACCCACTTCCACGCCGTTGATCACCATGTCGTAAGCATTGGCCCTTACGGCACCTGGATCGGTATCGAGCAGCGGCACATCCTCCGGTTTGGGTGAGGTAAACGGATGATGCATGGCATAAAAACGCTGAGTTTCTTCGTCCCACTCCAGAAGCGGGAAGTCATAAACCCATAGCGGAGCAAATTTGTTAGGGTTTCGCAATCCCAGGCGTGAACCCATTTCGAGGCGCAGTTCGTTCAGCGCTTTGCGGGTTTTATTGGTTTTGCCTGCCAGTATGAGCATCAGGTCACCCGGTTTTGCACCGAAAGCTTCAGCCCATTTTTGCAATTCTTCGGGGGTATAAAACTTATCGACAGATGATTTCAGGGTACCATCGGCTGCATAACGGACATATATCAGACCGCCGGCTCCAATCTGCGGCTTTTTCACAAAGTCGGTCAGTTCGTCGAGCTGCTTGCGGGTGTATTCAGCACAACCTTCCGCTTTGATACCCACTACAATTCCGGCATCATCAAACACCTTGAAATCTTTGCCTTTAACCAGTTCTGTAATTTCTGTGAATGTCATTCCGAAACGGATATCAGGCTTGTCGCTGCCGTAGTTTTTCATGGCATCGGCCCAGGTCATCCTCGGCAGTTTGTCAATTTCAATGTTCTTTACCGACTTAAAAAGATGTTTGACAAGGCCTTCAAAAGTGTTGAAAATATCTTCCTGGGTCACAAAGGACATTTCGCAGTCGATTTGTGTGAATTCCGGCTGGCGGTCGGCACGCAGGTCCTCATCGCGGAAGCACTTCACAATCTGGAAATAGCGGTCGAAACCGGCAACCATCAGCAGTTGCTTGAAGGTTTGTGGTGACTGCGGAAGCGCGTAGAATTCACCGGGATTTACACGGGAAGGAACAACATAATCGCGGGCTCCTTCGGGTGTGGATTTGATGAGCACCGGGGTTTCAACCTCTATGAAATTGATGCTGTCCATATAGTTGCGCGTCTGGAACGCCATGCGGTGGCGCAATTCCATATTACGTTTCACCATCGGCCGCCTGAGGTCAAGATAACGGTATTTCATCCGCAGCTCGTCGCCACCGTCGGTATTGTCATCAATGGTAAATGGCGGCAGCTTTGATTCGTTAAGGATCTCAATTTTCTCGACAATGATCTCAATATCGCCTGTAGGCATTTTGGGATTTTTGCTGCTTCTCTCGGCCACAGTGCCGGTGGCAGAAATAACGAACTCACGGCCCAACGCCCTGGCCTGCTCACACAAAGCAGCATGTGTTTCCATATTGAAGACCAGTTGGGTAATTCCGTAGCGGTCGCGCAAATCGATAAAGGTCATTCCGCCAAGGTCGCGCGAGCGCTGTATCCATCCGGAAAGAATGACCGTCTTGCCGATATCAGAAATATTTAATTCGCCACAGGTGTGAGTTCGGAGCATAATAGATTTTTTTTGACCGGCAAAGATAAAAAAAAGCTCCTTAGGGGAAGATATTAGAAATGACTTCGAGCCACAGTTATTACCACTAGTTATCAGTAAAATACGGAGATTCGTCAAGGAAATCTGCCGTTCAGAAAGGAGACAATAATGAAATAAAGACAATAAAACTTCTTAAAAATAGTTAAAATGACAGGTATGAATATGTGAAAACCCTTGATTTTCAGCTACAAATTCATTACCTTTGCACTCCTTTTTTTGATAAGACAGAACCTGCACATGAAACTCTCTCAATTCAGGTATCATTTACCGAACGATCTGATCGCCCAAAGGCCTCTTGAAAACCGGGATGAATCACGCCTGATGGTGATCGACAGAAAGACCAAAACGATTGAACACAAAATGTTTACCGATATCCTCGGCTATTATTCCGACGGTGATGTGTTCATTCTCAACAACACGAAAGTATTTCCGGCACTTCTTACCGGTGAAAAAGAGAAAACCGGTGCCAAAATTACTGTTTTCCTTCTTCGTGAGCTTAACAGTGAAGCCCGTTTATGGGATGTTTTGGTAGATCCTGCCCGTAAAATCCGCATTGGCAACAAGCTTTATTTCGGCGATGATGACTCGCTGGTGGCTGAAGTTATCGACAATACAACTTCCCGTGGCCGCACGCTGCGTTTCCTTTTCGACGGATCATACGACGAGTTTAAACGTACCATCGAATCGCTGGGCAAAACGCCCATCCCTGAAGAATTGCAGAGGCTCCGCGAAATTGAACCCGAAGACAAGGAACGTTACCAGACCATTTATGCCAAGAACGAAGGCGCTGTGGCGGCTCCGTCGGCAGGTCTGCATTTTAGCCGGGAGCTGATGAAACGCCTTGAGCTGCAGGGTGTTTCGTTTGCCGAAGTCACGCTGCACGCCGGACTGGGAAATTTCCGTGCCATTGATGTGGAAGACCTTACCAAATACAAAATGGACTCGGAAGAGGTAATCATTGAAGATGAAACCTCAAGGATAGTAAACAAAGCCAAAGAAGCAAGAAAGAATGTTTGCGTGGTAGGCACCACCACCATGAAAGCGGTTGAATCATCGGTTACGATCTCGGGCTTGCTGAAACCTTTCCGCGGCTGGAGCAATAAGTTCATTTTTCCGCCCTACGATTTCAGCATTGCCGACAGCCTTGTCACCAATTTCCACCTGCCGCAGTCGCCTATGATGATGATGGTGGCTGCTTATGCCGGTTACGATTTCCTGATGAAAGCTTACAAGGAAGCTGTTCAGCAGAAATACAGGTTCTTCAGCTATGGCGATGCGATGCTTATATTGTAACCGCCAGCACATACATATAAAAAAGCCCTCTTGTGAGGGTTTTTTTATTTACCGGGATATCGCCTTATTTCCCGACAATTTTTTGAATCACAGGCAATGAGGCATTTAATCTGACCGAATCCGACAACAATATTTGGTTAAATTTCCTTCCACAATTTTCCAGGCTGACATTTCCGGAACCTGTGATATTTAATTTCAGTGAATCAACCTGGTTATCTGCCGTAAGATTGACTCCCCAATTCGAATTAATCTCCTGCCTAAGCTGACTGTTGATTCCCAGTTTACGAAAAGTACAGTTCTCTAAATAAATCGTGCTGGGAAACCAGGCGTTGATTTGAAGTTGCGGCCATTTCAACTCCTCAAGGTGCAGATCGTATCGACTTGTCCAACCATCTGCATAAGAATGGACCGTAGTTATTGTTTGCAATGAATTTATTTCCAGGGTTATACTTTGATCTTCAACACTTTTCGGCTGAGAAATGTCAAGCTTTAGTGTCCGGCCAGTCAGTGAATAGCGGAAATATTCATCAAGCCCGTCGCTCACGTACATTGTGTTCGACACTCCTGGCCTGATATTTATCCTGATTCCTCCATCAGTAAGAATGAGCAAAGTATCGAAATCGCCGGGCTTAATTGTGGTCTTATTGTTCAATAAATAACCGTAACGGGGGGTGTGTTTGTTGTCAATGTCACGCACTACGCTCACTGCAAGGCTGTCGTAAACAATTTGCCAGGCGATACCGGTTATAAAAAGTGACAGAAGTATGATGTTGCTCGTTTTCATATCGTTAATCCTTTAAATTTCTATTGTAAATAATTCCTGGCCTGATTTTAATCCTCTGACCGTAGCTTGTGAAGCCTCATAATTTCTTCGGGACTAATCTGAAGCAGGTCCATTTTGCGAAAAAAAGCCGGCAGCTCCCTGTTCAGAAAAATTTCCCGGTTTTTCGCAGTTATCAGGGTCATGGCATCCGCCGAAACGTGTAAGCCAATTCCTCTTTTATTGTAAAGAATTTCACCTGCCTGCAGCTGATCATAAGCCCGCATAACGGTATTGGGATTAACCTGCAGTTCAACCGCCAGGTCGCGCACGCTGGGCACCCGCTCATCGGCATGCCATTTCCCGGCCAGTATGTTTTCGTGTACATACTCAATAATCTGCAGGTAGATTGCTTTGTTATCCGAAAATTCCATGTTGCGATCAGATTTCTTTTTGTTTCAGCTTCAGAAAAGTGACATAGTAGATCACTGCCGGAAATACAATCCAGAAAACCATATTCAGCCTGCTGATCAACTCACTCATTCCGATCCTGATTGAAGTAGAACCATCCTTAAGCCCTGCCCACATTTTGCCATCAAGCACCAGCAGGTCGTTCAGGCCAAAAATCCTGTACCCTGAGAGCAAGTGGATAATACGCGACTGAACGGCTATATAAAGGAAGAAAAGAATAAAAACCACGATACTGCTGTAGAAAAACTGCCTGCGGTTGAAAATCACGCTTCCGGCTATAAAAAACGATTGAAACACCAGCAGATGTAAAGCTGAGGCTGATATTGAGAATCCCCGGTCTCTGTAGTCATTCGGATCGGCCAGCAGTAGTTGTGAAAAGGAGATTTTCTCGAAAAACACATTTTGCAGCAGGTATATACTGCCTGTGTAAAATACCGTGAAAACTATGAAATAGAGCACTGTTGTGAAAAGCAGGCAGGTTACAAATTTCTCAGTTGAGGTGGCCGGCAGCATCAGGCGCATCGTGGAATTCCCTTTGTCAGACCAGGCTGCAAAGAAAGTAGAAGAGTATATAGCGCCGGCGAGCATCAGCATGTAATCATAAGTCCTTCTGATGGTGAAAGGATCAGCTCTGCTCATCCCGAAAATATATAAGATAACTACTAAGATGACTGCCAGCGCCCCTGCAAAAATCAATTTGTTGCTGACAAAATGCAAACGCGAAAGATACCATACACGTTTCAGGCTGAAATTGCTATTCATGACTGTAAAGTATTTGAAATGAGTAGATTATTAAATTTATCGGGGTCTGAAATCCAGGCATTAAATAGCAATTCCAGGTCGATGCCCGTTTCATCATTCCCAGTATTTAGCTGAATGCAGGATTTCCCCATCACGCCTTCACCGGCAAAAAGAGCTTCAGCTGGTATTGTACTTCCGTGAATAAACCTGAACTTATTGCTGATTTTTTCAACAGTCGAGTGCAGGATAATCCTGCGGTTGTGCAGAATCAGTATGCCATCAACCATGCTGTCAACGTCTTTGATCTGGTGTGTTGAAACAATAATTGTACGCGCCGGATCAGCCGCAGAAGCCATAATTCGCCTGAATGCAGCTTTTGAAGGTATGTCGAGCCCGTTGGTAGGTTCGTCGAGCAGCAGGTACGAAGTATTGCAGGCAATAGCGAAAGCGATCATAGCTTTTTTTCGCTGCCCGAACGACTGTTTCCGGAATGGTTTGTCAAATTCCACTTCTAATTTCCCCAGCAAGTCGCTGAATAACCCGTTGTCGAATCGCGGGTAAAAAGGCGAAACCAGCTTTTGGAGATATACCGGACTTTCGGCCGGAACAGCAACTTCCTCCGGAAGGAAGAAAATATCGCTCAGCGTTGAAACCTGCCTCTTACCGGGATTGGCTCCATCAACAGTAACGCTCCCCGATTTGGGAAATGCCAGTCCGCTTATCAGTTTAAGCAATGTCGTTTTCCCCGCACCATTTTTCCCAAGCAATCCGTAAATAGTGCCCGGTGTAAGTTCCAGGTCAACCCCGCTGAAAAGAGGTCCTTTGCTGCGATACCAGAATGTCAGCTTATCAAAATGAATCATGTTAAAAATATTAGTGTACTATTACTGTAATACACTGCAAATATAATTCAGATTTTCTCATTCCGACACATCGGGAAAAATAAATTTTGCAGACAAGGAAAATATTTATGTAACAATCTGATTATCTGAACTTAAATGTATCAAAATAAAATCATAGTGAATATGGCCGTTACTTTCAATTCTCATTTATTGGCTACCTTGCAGTAGTTTTGCATGATTATGGAAACCATCCGAAAAATATACAAAACCGGCCTTGGCCCATCGAGCAGCCATACCATGGGGCCGCGCTTTGCCGCCGAAAAGTTCAGGGCAAAAAACGACGCTGCCACCCAAATCAAGATCACCCTCTACGGAAGCCTCGCCGCTACCGGCAAAGGACATCTCACCGATAAGGTGCTGCGCGAATCGTTCCCCGAAGACAAAGTGAAGATCATCTGGGAGAAAGACATCGTTTTGCCCCGGCATCCCAACGGCATGAAATTCGAAGCATTTGACGATAAAGGCGCCCTGCTTGACGATTGGACGGTTTACAGCGTAGGCGGCGGTGATATTGAAGACGATGTGACCACAAATCAGAAAGTAACGGTTTATCCTCACTCCAAAATGGCCGACATACTCAAATGGTGCCAGCAAAACGGCCGTACCCTGTGGGAATATGTCGAAATTCATGAAGGTCCGCAAATCTGGGAATTCCTTGCCGAAACCTGGAAAACAATGAAAGAATCTATCGCCTGCGGCCTTGAACACGAGGGAGTGTTGCCGGGAATATTGCACCTTCCGCGAAAAGCTTCATCCTATTACATAAAGGCGAAAAGCACTGCCGGATCGTTGCAACGGAGAGCGCTGGTATTTGCCTATGCTCTTGCCGTTTCGGAAGAAAATGCCGGAGGTGGTGTTATTGTCACTGCTCCCACCTGCGGATCGTGCGGAGTGGTTCCGGCCGTGCTATATCATATCCAGAACACTTACTCGTATTCCGATGCCCGCATACTGCGCGCGCTGGCTACTGCTGCACTTATTGGCAATCTCGTTAAAGAAAATGCTTCCATTTCAGGCGCCCAGGTAGGCTGCCAGGG
>DAONEL010000020.1:0-28758 GCA_035403045.1 Bacteroidales bacterium | reverse complement strand
ACTAGAATGTAACTCTGACTCCCAAACCTGTCGTATGCATTACCATTTCAACCTGAACGGGTGTTTTGCCGGTTGATTTAAGGCTTGTGTTGTACTCGCTGATCGAATTTGTGAGATGTTTCCTGGCCGGAAACAGAAAGGGCAGAGAGGCAAGATCGGCGACGGCGCCAATGATAATCAGCCCCAGGCCGCTGGGGTAGCTGTTGCCGAGTTTGCCATTGTTGATATCGTTGGCTTCTTTCACTGAGGAGGCAAGGTTAATGGCAGCACCCACCAGCAGACAGGCGCTTCCGCCTATCATCAGCGGCGTGGCAACATTCATATTCGATTTATACTTCTGGAATTCGGGCAGAGAAGCAGGATTGGATGAGAGCACTGATTTAAGTTGTTTGCTGCTCAAAGCCACTCCATTCTGGGTATATATCTTCTTCTCTAACGTGATGGGCCCGCCGGGAGTTTGTGAACATAAGTCTGTGAGTATGAACAAAATCATACTGACTGATAAGATGAATGCTTTCATAATTTAGTTGAATTTGGTTAAAGTAATCGGTGAATTGTATGAATAATGCCTTGCAGTTTGCTGAAAACAAATATTTCAAACTGTACCCTACTCAATGACATTGCGTTGCATTGCATTGCCCTGTTGTGTGTAGTAAAGTTAGCGGGTTAACGAGAATGGCTGTATATGCCTGGTAATATGGAGAATACCTGATAATTCAGTGGATAAAAATAATGATATTTAATTCAAATCAATATTATTGATAAAATTTATTTTACGATACATTCGCTGTCTTGTGTCCCGAAAACAATGATGAGCTTGCAGATGGTTAGAATATTTCCAAAATATATATCGAAGGCTTAAAGAACAACCACCTTGTATGTCAGCGGCTTGCCCTTGCCACTGAGTGTTACGAAGTAAAGGCCGGGTGCAAACTGCCCGCTGATGGTGTTCTCACTTGCAGCCTGCAAATTATACCTGCCGGTTAACTGGCCAGTCGAAGATGTTATTACGGCATAAAGTGGCAGCATGTCGGGGTCGGAGCAATGGATATGCAGCAGATTATCAGCGAAGTAAACTTTAATTTCCGGTATATACGCTTCCTGGCCGGGATTGCCTGCCGTGGCCAGTTTGTTGCTGGTGAGGTCGTGCCAAGTGTTGATCACTTCATCATTTACCGTTACTGACAGTTCGCCATCGGTTGCTACAACTTCCGACAGGGTGATCAGGCACTCCCAGGGCTTCAGGTATTCCACCTCTTCGATGCTCAGCCCGGCAGGTGCATCGTTGAGCCGGAAGTGTTTCTTTTTGAGCACCGGCTGGCTGAAATAATCGCCGTAAAGGGTCAGCCGAATTTTGTTTGATTCGGCGCTGATGCCGGCATACGGATGTAAAACACTTCCTGTGAAATTCTGGTCCATCCAGGTGAGGCGGTTCACCAGGAAGTTTTGGAAATAAGCAACTTCGTCGTCGTAATCGTTGTTCTGCCAGTTGTAATTTGGCCACACGTACTGACCGAGTACCGGCCAGCGTTCGAAGTTGCGGGTGCGCGCATCGGCAGTAATTGCCTTCACTGAATCGATTATAGCGATGAGGGAGGGTGTGCTGAGTTTGTCCTGCCGGAGTTCGGTCCAGCGTGTTTTGGTGAGATTCCTGAAGTACGGGTCTTCCATCATGCGCTTCCACCAGTACATGATGCTGTAATCCCACGGATTGACCAGGCCGTAAATCCAGCCGGTAATGTTAATGCCCGGTGGCCAGTAGTCCACGTTGCCATAGCCAAGGTTAAAATCCCATGCCGGCCCGGCAAACAGTTTTCCTCCATCGCTGTCCTTTTGCTTGTAGAAATATGTGCTGTAGCGATACTTGTCAACCTCTTTTGAAATTTCACAAAGCAGCATGAAATCCACAAACGACGGAGCATCGAAATATTTCAGGTAACCGTTGACAGCATCTTTATAAGTAGAAGCAATAAGGGCTTTTTCGGCATTGGTGACATAATCCTTAATGTAGAAACGTTGCTGGTCAACGATATCATCCGGCCCGGGATAATAATACTGGAATGTGATGTCCATGGCATCGGGATAAGCAGGGTCAGGCGACGAAAGCCATCCGTCGCGGCCATAGGAAAAGCCGTATGGAATCTTGTCAACACTCAGAATGTAGCCACCGGTCACGTCGTCGCCCGAAATTTCATCAGGGTTGAGTGTCGCGATATCCACCCGGTGATTATCCTTCTTGATTTTTTCCATCAGCACATAAATGCCCTGGTAGTCATTATTTATAACAACTTCACAGTATGCTGTGCGGGTGCAATAGTCGCCCATGCGATGGCCCATCTCAAAGGTTACCACATTGCGCATCAGGCTTTTATCAGTATATGGCGCGTAGAGTATCCAGTCATTTTCTTTGGGGAAACCTAACAGGGAGACATTTAGGTTTTCACCCAGGCTGTCGCGGGTTTCGAAACCGTATGATTTCTTGGGAAACATCTGTGTTGATTGCCCCCGTATCTCAATACCGATTATGCCATTATAACCGTTGCAGGAATCGCTGATGTTGTTAATGTTTCCAGGGCCATTATCTATAATGCCCATGTGTGCAGTCACTTTGGGCTCGTCAGGAATAGCGACACCGTTGGTATTGATAACAACAATCGGGAGATTTGACTCGAGCTGCAGCGGAACAATGCTTTGCATGGTAATATCGTCGAAATACCAGTTTATGCCCGGGGTTGTGCCCAGGAAATCATAAAACACGACCATGCGGGTATAGTTATTGTAAGGCAGCCCGGTGAAATCGAAATCGAGCCTGTTCCACTGGCCGGCATAAGCCGTCAGCCTGATCTCCTGCCAGTCGCTCGCATCGCTGTTTTCAAATTTGAGAACCACATCGCCACCTGCGGTGGGAGGGTAACACGACAGGGAAAAATACGGTGTGTTGTCAAAATTGATTGGTTCAGCAAGTTCGAGCGACATAAAGTCATACTGTTCGGCAGTAGTAACGACCTTGAAACAATGAGCCGAATTGTTGATCAAAACAGGATAGGGATTTTCAACAACCTCCGAAGCACCGGGCCATACCGTCCATTGCGGTTCGATGCCGTCCCAGTTCGAAATGGTATCAGTAACCTGCGCCTGCAAAGGAAGAATTCCTGTGATCAGGAGCAACAAGCCGGTAAGCCATTTCTTCATTTTTTCAGGATAGTTTACTTTGGGCGGGTAACAGGTTCCAGTGGCATTTGTCAGGCAGCTTTTGGCTTTTAGCCATTAGTGGCTGGGTCTTATTTGCCTTATATTTATCTGCTATTCAGCTAGTTTCTTTACATACTCCGGCGTTTCGGGCTCACCGGCGAAGAAATCTTTCTTTTTGCCTTGCGACAGTGCCCACAGATCGATCCATGAGATTCCCCAGTCACCGTAAACTGTAATCTCCGTTGAATAAGCAGGGTCTTTCAGGGCTTCGTCAAGACTCACAAAGGTGTAACCATTCTTCCGGTACATGGCCGCCAGCGAATCAACATGGTCGGCATTGAGTTTACTGGCATGAATAAGCTGAATTTGAGCAATGTCGCGGCCAAACAGCGCATTGCCTTGTTTTTCAAAGTATTTTACCTTCTGTTCCATGTAGTTCACATAGTCGTGGCCTATGCGCCGTGCAAGCTGCAGGTCAGGCATGTCGAGCGCTCTCTTGTAAGCGAGGGCAAATATGTAGTCCTCGTTGTCAATGGTAACGGGAGCAGCCGTATATCCGCGTTGTGAAAGGAAGGCACCCAGCGAATCAGCTTTGGCTTTTGTGTTTCCCCTGTGCAGGTATGGGTGCCTGAAATATTTCAGGGTTTTGCCTTTTTCAGCAAGTATTTCACGGGTCACCGTTTCACCGAGGATCAGGTCGGCGGTAAAATCGCTGAAAGAGACTGTGTTGTAATCAGGATGGGAAAAAGTGTGGTTGCCGAGATCGAGGCCGCTGTCAGCCCATCTGCGCAAAAGACTGACCTGTACCGGAATAAGCCTGCCATTGTCATACAGCTTGCTCTCGTTTACGAATCCTATTGCCGGTATTTTATTACGGGTAAAATCGCCGGTGAGTTTATCAACCAACGCAGCCTGGTAAGCTGAATCGTTTATTCCATAGCTTACCAGTGGCAGGTCGTCAACCGTAAAACATACTTTTTTCTGCCCTGAGACCACCATTGCAGCCAGGAGCAATAGAGCGAGAATTTTGAATTTCATATTGAGGAGGAATGCCGGTTTTAAGGTAACTGATGAACAGGGATCAGAAGTTTGGTTTCAGGGCATAACGGTTGTAATACTCTTCAATCACATTCACAGCGCTGGCAGCGTCATCCACAAGCGTGAAGATATTCAGGTCTTTCTCCTCGATCATCTTCCTGCTCAGTACCGTATTGTTGATCCAGTCGATAAGCCCTTTCCAGTATTCCACACCAACCATCACGATGGGGAAACGCACCAGTTTGTGTGTCTGTATGAGTGTAACGGCTTCGAAAAATTCGTCCATGGTGCCAAAGCCTCCGGGTAATACGATATAGCCTTGCGAATACTTCATGAACATGAGTTTGCGAACGAAGAAATAATCGAAAGTAAGCAGTTTGTCAGGGTCGATAAAAGGGTTAGCCTGCTGCTCGTGGGGGAGTTCGATGTTGAGCCCGACTGAGCGTCCGCCGCTAAAATGAGCACCTTTATTGGCTGCTTCCATAATACCGGGGCCACCGCCTGAAATAACGCCAAATCCTTTTTTAGTAAGGAGGTAAGCTGTTTCTTCGGCCAGTTTATAGTATTTATCGCTGGGGGCGGTACGTGCTGATCCAAAGATAGTTACACACGGGCCGATGCGCGACATTTTTTCGTAACCGTCCACCAGTTCCGACATGATCTTGAAAACCGACCACGAATCGTGTGTTTTTATTTCTTTCCAGTCCTTGGGAGCAATTGCTTCGCGTATGCGTTCCTCTTCTTCCATTTTAATAATTTCTTCAGCGCTTGGCATAATTCATTGTTTGGTTGTGTCAAATGTATTTAAAATCGTCTGAATGATCACAGCACTTCCCTCAGATAATGAGCGGTATATCCTTTTTTCGATGTAACCACCTGTTCGGGTGATCCTTCGGTGATGATCATGCCACCCCGTTCGCCCCCTTCGGGGCCGAGGTCGATGATGTGGTCCGCCATTTTAATGACTTCCATGTTGTGCTCGATCACCAGCACGGTATTTCCCCGTTTTACCAGTTTGTCGAGTACCTGCAGCAGCACGTTCACATCTTCGAAATGCAGGCCGGTGGTTGGCTCGTCAAGGATATAAATGGTGCGGCCGGTATCCCTTTTTGCAAGTTCTGTGGCAAGCTTCACACGCTGTGCTTCGCCGCCCGACAGGGTTGTTGATTGCTGGCCGAGCGTGATATAACCAAGTCCTACCTCGTTTAATGTGCTGATTTTCTGAAGTATTGACGGAATGTTGGCGAAAAATTCTACTGCTTGTTCAATGGTGAGGTTCAGCACATCGTTGATCGACTTTCCTTTGTACCTTACTTCGAGGGTTTCGCGGTTGTACCGTTTGCCTTCGCAATCTTCGCAATGCACGTGCACGCTGGGAAGAAAGTTCATCTCGATGACTCTCACACCGGCGCCCTGGCAGGTTTCGCAACGGCCGCCTTTCACATTGAAAGAGAAACGGCCTGGTTTGTATCCCCTTATCTTCGACTCGGGCAGTGCTGCAAACAGCTTCCTGATTTCGTCAAAAACGCCGGTATAGGTAGCGGGATTTGATCGCGGAGTCCGGCCGATCGGCGACTGGTCAATTTCGATGACCTTGTCGATATTTTCGAGCCCTTCGATTGATTTGTAAGGCAATGGCCGTTTTTCTGACCGGTAGAAATGCCGGTTGAGGATGGGATAGAGCGTTTCGTTAATCAGGCTGGATTTGCCGCTGCCCGAAACGCCTGTCACGCAAGTGAATAACCCTAACGGCAGCCTGAGGGTAACATCTTTTAGGTTGTTGCCGTAGGCACCGAAAAGGGTAAGATAATGCCCGTTGGGCTTGTTCCTTTTCTTCGGGACTGCAATCTCCTTTTTACCGCTCAGGTAGCAACAGGTGAGGCTGTTACAATTGATAAACTGGTCAGGCGGACCTTGGGCTACAATCTTGCCACCATGATTTCCGGCTCCGGGGCCAATGTCAATCACATGGTCAGCCGACAGGATCATGTCCTTGTCGTGTTCAACCACGATGATTGAATTGCCTGTATCGCGCAGGTCCTGCAACGCTTTGATCAGCTTGTGGTTATCGCGCTGGTGAAGGCCTATGCTGGGCTCGTCGAGGATGTAAAGGACGCCTACAAGTTGTGACCCGATTTGCGTGGCCAGCCTGATGCGCTGTGATTCTCCGCCCGACAGGCTGCCCGACGAACGGTTAAGTGTAAGATAGTCGAGGCCGACATCCAGCAGGAAGCTGAGCCTGTTGGTGATTTCCCTGATGATTTCGCCGGCAATTCTGGCTTGTTTTTCGTCGAGCCTTTTACCAAGGCCATGAAACCATTTCGAGAGATTGATAAGGTCCATGGATGCAAGTTGCGAAATGTCTTTGCCATCGACCCTGAAACACAGCGATTCCTTTTTCAGCCGGCTGCCACCGCATTCGGGACAGGCAACAGTGTTCATAAAGCTGATGGCCCATCGTTTTAATCCTTCGGAGTTATTTTCTTCACTCTGGTTTTGAATGTGGTTGACAATGCCTTCGAAATTCAATGAATATGAGGATGTTACACCAAGTGATTCGTGGTGTACCTTGATCACTTCATCGGAGCCGTACAGAATTGTTTCCAATGCCTGCTCGGGAATGTCTTCAACAGGTGTGTCGAGGGTAAAATGATATTTGTGGGCAATGGCTTCAAGCTGCCTGAATATCCATGATTGTTTATACTCTCCCACAGGCACAATGGCTCCTTTGCGGATGCTTTTTTTCGGGTCGGGGATGATCTTTTTAAAGTCGATTTCCGATATTTCACCCAGTCCTTTGCATCGCTGGCAGTAACCATAGGGCGAATTGAAAGAGAAGGTATTTGGCTCCGGCTCGTCGTATGAGATGCCGGTGACAGGATCCATGAGCAGGCGGCTGTAAAACCTCACCGAACCTGCAGAAACATCTCCAACCATGATAGCACCTTTACCATGCCGCATAGCTGTTTGCACTGATGCAGTTATACGGTTTGCATTCTTTGCATTCACGGTTATTGTGTCAATAACCACCTCAATATCATGCACTTTATAACGGTCGACCTGCATTCCGAAGGTGATGTCGGTGATCTTTCCATCAATTCTCACTTTCAGAAATCCCTGTTTCCGCACCTGTTCGAAAAGCTCGCGGTAGTGGCCTTTCCTCCCTTTGACCAAAGGTGCCAGCAGGTACACTGACTTGTCCGTGAATTCAGTGTTGATAAGTTCTACGATCTGGTTTTCGGAATACCTGACCATTTTCTCGCCTGACGAATAGCTGTAAGCCTCGCCGACGCGGGCAAACAGCAGGCGGAGGAAGTCATATATTTCGGTAATTGTCCCAACCGTTGACCGGGGATTGCGGATGGTTGTCTTTTGTTCGATGGAAATCACAGGGCTCAACCCGGTAATTTTATCCACGTCAGGCCTTTCGAGGTTGCCGATAAACTGGCGGGCGTAGGCTGAAAAGGTTTCCATGTAACGGCGCTGGCCCTCGGCATAAATGGTATCAAAGGCCAGTGAAGATTTGCCGCTCCCGCTGAGGCCTGTTATGACAACAAGCTTGTTTCTCGGTATTACAACATCTATATTTCTGAGATTGTGAACCCTTGCGCCGTAAACTTCCAGATTTTCTTCTCCGGTGGCCGGTTCATTATGTAAGGTTACTCCTGTGCTTTCGCTGATGACTTCCATGAAAAAGGTGCCGGCTAATTGACCGGTATAGATAATTTAGTGGAGTTTACCGGCAGTTATCGTGTCGTTGAATATCATTTCACCCTCCGGAATTTCGCTTACAAGGCTGTCGTACACTTCATATCCGGGTTTTGGGATAAGAAAAGTATAGGCCTTGCCGGTCGTATTCGAAAGTTTGTCTTTCAATAGCCAGGGATTAAACTCTTTGAGAATCCGGTAGTTGATCTTGTGATAACCGGCAAATGCAATGAGGTCTTTTATGGTTGAGTCAACCTTCACCTGGTAGGTGGGAATAGGAGGGTACTGATCTTTTTTTCTCAGGTAAAAGCCGAATTCGGTGGGATGTTCATAAAGCAGTTTGAGCGCCAGCAGCCGGTAGATATATCTTGATGTTTCGGCACTCAGGTAAAGGTCGTAATAGTTATCGACCTTCTGCCTGTTGAGTTCCTTGAGTATCTTGCCTTCGCCGGCATTGTAAGCTGCTGCTGCCAGGGTCCAGTTTTTGAATATGGCCTTTGTGTCCTTGAGCATCTTACAGGCTGCTATCGTCGATTTTTCAAGATTGTAGCGTTCATCTACTTCTTCGTTGATTTCGAGGCCGTAACGTTTGCCGGTCTCAGGCAGAAACTGCCAGAATCCTGCAGCGCCTGCCGGCGAAACCACGTTAGAGAGTCCGCTTTCAATAAGCACCAGGTACTTGAAGTCTTCAGGCAGGCCGTTACTCTTCAGAATCGGAACTATGGTAGGGAAATAACGGGCAGCCTTCTTCAGCATGAGTATCGTAGAAGAATGCCAGTATGTATTCACGGTGAGCTCGCGGTCGAGGCCTTCACGCACATAGTACAAGCTTAAAGGCGTTTCTTCGCCGGCAAATTCTACCCGGGCAGGAAGCACCAGTGAAAATACCTTGTTGCTGTGCATCAATGCTTTACGGTAGTTTTCGTCGTCAACACCTTTGGAGTCGTCGCGCAACAGGAAAAAGCCGTGAATACCGGCTATGGCAATCAATGCAACGATGATAAGAATTCGTTTCTTCATGAAACCTGCAAGAGATGAAAATGTGTGAGTAATGTTTTTCATGAGTAGCTTACAAGTTTTGTACCAGTTTTACGAGTGATTTAGAAAAGGGTAATAAGCTGTTTGAGTAAAGGTGCTTGGGCGTCCTTGCCTGAGAGCGACGGATCATCAGTTCCCCAGGCAATGTTAAGGTCAGGATCGTTCCACCGGATGGCTCCTTCGGAAGCCTTGTTGTAATAGTTGGTGCACTTATAAGTAAAAATAGTATCGTCTTCGAGGGTAAGGAATCCATGAGCAAATCCTTCGGGAATCCAGCACATCCATTTGTTCTCGCCTGTGAGCGTCATCGAAACCCACTTGCCAAAAGTAGGGGAGTTTTGCCTGAGATCAACCGCAACATCAAGAACAGCGCCCTTTATCACCCTGACGAGTTTGCCCTGTGCAAACGGAGGATGCTGAAAATGGAGGCCGCGCAGCACTCCTTTTTGGGAACGTGATTCGTTATCCTGAACAAACGTAGCCCTGATCCCGAATTCTTTGAAATTTTCGTGCTGGTACGATTCAAAGAAGTATCCGCGGCTGTCGCCGAAAACGCTGGGCTTCAGTATAATTACATCAGGTATATCTGTTTTGATCAGTTCCATAGCAGAAAGGACAAGCAGTAAGAGTTCGTTAAATTATATGAGTGCCGCTTCCTAAATATGAATCACTTCTCCGTAAGCTGCGGCAACAGCTTCCATCACGGCTTCGCTCATGGTGGGGTGAGGGTGGACCGATTTGATGATTTCGTGACCTGTGGTTTCCAGTTTGCGGGCTACAACGGCTTCGGCGATCATCTCGGTGACATTATCACCAATCATATGAGCGCCAAGCCATTCGCCATATTTCGCATCAAATATTACCTTGATAAAACCGTCTTTGGAGCCTGCGGCGCTGGCTTTTCCCGAAGCAGTGAACGGGAACTTTCCGACTTTGATTTCATAACCGGCTTCCCTTGCGGCTTTCTCGGTCATGCCGACTGATGCAATTTCGGGCGATGTGTAAGTGCAACCTGGAATATTGCCATAATTCAGTGGTTCAACATGCATTCCGGCGATCTTTTCAACACAGGTGATACCTTCGTGCGATGCTACATGGGCGAGGGCGGGGCCATGAACAATGTCGCCGATAGCGTAATATCCTTCCACATTAGTGCGGTAAAAATCATCGACGATCACCTTTCCTTTTTCAATTTTGATACCGGTTTCTTCGAGTCCGATTCCTTCGAGGTTGGTGGCAATACCCACGGCTGACAGGACGATATCACATTCAACGGTTTCCTCGGCTTTGGGCGTTTTGATCTTTACAAAACAAGTGTCTCCCTTGAGTTCAACACTCTCAACCGTTGAAGAAGTCATGACTTTCATTCCTGCTTTCTTGAAGCTGCGTTCCAGTTGTTTTGATACTTCTTCGTCTTCAAGCGGAACAACATTTGGCATGAATTCCACCAGTGTAACTTCGGTGCCTATGGAGTTGTAGAAGTAAGCAAACTCCGACCCAATGGCTCCAGAACCTACAACAACCATGCGTTTGGGCTGTTCGGGCAGGGTCATTGCTTCACGGTAACCGATAATTTTCTTGCCGTCCTGTTTCAGGTTCGGCAGCTCACGTGAGCGCGCGCCGGTGGCTATAATGATGTGATTGGCAGTGTATTCGGTCAATTGGCCGTCAGCAGAAGTCACGGCAACTTTTTTACCGGGTTTCACAACGCCGAATCCCTGTATATGATCGATTTTATTCTTTTTAAAAAGGAATTGTATGCCCTTGCTCATGCCTTCGGCAACTCCGCGGCTGCGCTTAACCATTTCGGGTAAATCGGCTTCAGCAGTTCCGTTTAGTTTAACTCCATAATTTTCAGCATGTTTAAAGTAGTTGAAAACCTGGGCGCTTTTCAGCAATGCCTTTGTAGGGATGCATCCCCAGTTGAGGCACACACCGCCAAGTTCTGATTTTTCGACAACTCCAACTTTAAAACCAAGTTGCGAAGCACGTATGGCTGCTACATAACCTCCCGGGCCGCTGCCAATAACGAGTACATCGTAATGCATAATTCTTTTTTGTTAAAGGGTGCAAAATTACCAAATTCCGGGCATAAAAACCTGCCCGGATTAATTAACTGTCACTTAAGAACAATCTTTAACCGGAAAGTTCTCAAAGTATTCGAAAAAACGGCATAAAAAAACGGCTGCACAGGGCAACCGTTTTAAATCTTTTCATAAAGCCTGAAACTATTTGGCCAGGCTATCGGCTTCTGACCCGAGTTCTTCCTGCGGAAGTCCCTGAGGCATAGTTTTTTCATCGATAATTGTATAGCCGGCGGGAACCTTGAATTTATCGGCGGGAACTTTGGCATCAAAATCAACCTTGTCGGCAACCATTTCGAGCTGGCCCATAACTATTTTCAGCGGTATGTTCTTATACTGAACTCCAACCATACGATTGGCCAGGTTTGTACTGTCGGGGGCAATTGAATATTTAATGCCTTTAATACCGGCAACAGTTTCCTCGCCTTCTTCTTTGTAATCGAGGCGTTTTTTCCAGTCAGCTGAAAGGGCTGCAATATTCATCTGTTCCATTACTTCGGGGGGAAGAGTGGCTTTATAGGCTTCTTTCTTGGCCTGCTCACCCTGGCCCATGTTATTTTCAAGTTCATAATGGTAGCTGATGTTGCCTTCCCTTATATCGACACTGTGCTGTTTCATTGCTGTGCCCATCATGTTGCCTTCAATCACGGTTTCACGCATTTCCTTATTGCCGTATTCATCGAAATAAAGGGTCTGTGTCATTTTTACACCCATCATGTCGAATGGTTTATAGTAAACGATGCCGGATTTTTCGCCGAAAAGCCCGTTACCGGAATTACCGGCATTCTTGCCTTTGTTGCAGGCTGTTGCCAGAATTGCCACTGCTACTGTTGCGAGGGCAAGATAATGAATGGATTTTCTCATTGAATTTGGTTTAAATGGAAGGGCAAAGGTACAATTAAAAGATTATGAACGAAAAAATTAGTGATGAGCTGACCGGGTATATAAAATTAAGATTATGAGGTAGTTGTGGTGATCATTCATCTTATAGGGTTTTTGAGAGCTGTAACTGCAATTTCTGCATTTTCCTGCCGGGACAGTATTATTCTGATGAGGTTCTTTCAGTATTTTGCGTAAATTTGTTACTCGTCTTCTTCTAACCATGAAGCGAGCTAATAAACAGATTTCAAGCATTTTGCAAACCCAATAAAGCATATTATGAAGCGAGACCCGGTAAAAGCAATTTTTGACCTTAAGCAATTTGGTGAATTCGGTGATGTAAACCCGTCAATTACCGATTCAGCAACCTATACATTCCTGCAGGCTAAAACCATGACGGATGTGTTTCAAGGTGAGCAGGAAGGATGCTTCCTCTACTCAAGGCACTGGAATCCAAGCAACAAGTACCTTTCCGACGCCATGGCAGCGTTAGAAGGCACTGAGCAGGGATGGGTAACCGCTTCGGGCATGAGCGCCATCACTGCGGCCATTATGCAGATATGCAACAGCGGCGATCATATTGTATCAAGTATGACCACGTATGGCGGAACATTCGCATTTCTAAGCAATTATGCCCCGAAATTCAATATCAAAACCACTTTCGTGGATATTTCCGACCTTGAATCGGTGCGCAAGGCTATCAGGCCCGAAACCAGGCTGATCTATACGGAATCAATGACCAATCCCATGCTGCAGATATCTGATATTCCGGCTCTTGCAGCTATTGCCAATGAGCATGGCATCATGCTTGTTGTCGATAATACATTTACACCGCTTATCATTCAGCCTGCTAAGCTGGGGGCACATGTGGTTGTTTACAGCATGACCAAATTTATCAACGGCAAAAACGACTGTGTGGCAGGTGCAATTTGCGGAACCAACGACTTTATCAATTCACTTATTGATGTAAATTCGGGGACAGCCATGCTGCTCGGGCCGGTGCTCGATCCGCTGCGCTCATCCAGTATCCTCAAAAATCTGCATACACTGCATATCCGCATGCAACAGCACAGCAGGAATGCCTTATATCTGGCTACCAGGATGAAGGAAGCCGGATTAAAGGTTTCATACCCCGGACTGCCCGATCACAAAGGCCATGAACTGATGAAGCAACTGATGAATGCAGACTTTGGATTTGGCGGTATGCTGGCTATTGATCTGCTTACCAGCGAGCGTGCTGCCCGGTTTATGGAACTGCTTGAAATGCATGATGTTGGCTATCTGGCAGTGAGCCTTGGGTACTTTAAAACGCTGTTCAGCAATTCAGGAAGGAGCACTTCGAGCGAAGTTCCGAAAGAAATACAGGATGAGATGGGACTTTCAGAAGGACTGGTGAGGTTCAGTGTAGGGCTGGATCACGATATTGAGGCTACCTGGCAGCGTATCAGGCATTGCCTCGATATGATGGCGTAGTCATGAGTAAGCTTAGCTCTTGATAATCAGCACAGAGGGCAACTTTCCTAATTTCATCATTTTCCTGATCACTTCATCATTCCAGTCATCGACATGGACGATGATTAGGTCGCTTATCTCCATAATGTTGCCGGGGGTATCAAGTATGCCTGCCTCAACCAGCCTGACTTTTTCACTATTGAAAACCGGAATATCTGAGACCTTGCCGGAAATACTCTGATCGGCAATTGTAATGGATTGCACATCAGGATTCTGTATCATGTTGTCAATGGTGGCGGAGAAAAATCGGTCCTGTTGTTCAGGGTAATATACTACGACATTTCTTGCTGAGGTAAAGCCGTGGTCAACCAGTATGCCTACATTGCAAGGACTATCGTGAAGTGTTTTCCTGATTTTTCCGCCAAGCGGGTCGCTGGTGAAAACTGATTTTGCGCTTCCCAGCAATAACAGGTCACATCTGTTTTGCCTTGCAGTCCTTATGATCTCTGACTGCACATCGTCGGTCGCCCTGTAGATCGTATTGAGCTGAATGCCGTAGTGGTTTGCTGTGTTTATGATGGGCTCAAATCCCTCTCTCTCAAAAACTGCCGCCTGGGTTGGATGCACTTCTGCACTGGGAGTAAGGTGTATGGCCGTAACAAGGCCGGCATTGGTTATGCCGTTTTGCTGTGGCAGCAAAAACCTGCAAAGATTGAGCAGTGTACTTCCCATCTTCGGGGGGCCAAATGCCAGCAATATTTTGAATGGATGAACTGATTCAGTGATTGTTGCAACGGTTTTCCCGCTAAACATCCGTTGAATCAATGATAATACCGGCCCTGTCATAAAAGTGGTTAATAATGCCATAAGAACCATTATAGCAAAGATTTCCGGAGAGATCACACCAAAATCATAGCCTATATTGAGCACAATGAGCATGATAAGCCCGCGGGTATTCATGAGTGTACCAAGCGATAGCGATATCTCCCACGACAAACCACCAAACCGCGCAGCAAGAGCAGTCCCGGCAAACTTGCCTACAACAGCCACCGTCATAACAATCAGGAAGACGATCCATAGATCGGGCTGGTTCAAAAGTCCGATTTCGGTCCTTAATCCTGTGAAAGCAAAAAACAAAGGCATGAAAAGCACAAGGCTCAGGTCTTCAATTTTTTCGATCACGTTTTTCTTGAATTCAGCGGTTTTCGGCATGATGATACCGGCAAAAAACGCTCCTATAAGTGCATGAATACCAATTAGTTCTGTAATAAATGCAGATACGAGCAATATGATGAGGATAACTGCAACTATTTGTTTGCTAAGTGTTTCGCGGGCTATATAGACCTTGCCTATCTTTTTGAGAAAAGGTTGAACCACAAATATCATCAGGAGGATGTAAACAACAGACAGAAGGAACGTTACCGACGCGTTTATCCATGAGCCTGAATTCACAATGGCTATTACAGCGGCAAGAATTCCCCAGGCGGTGATGTCGTCTATTGCGCCGCAAGTGAGTGCCAGAGTGCCAAGTTTTGTGCGTGTAAGGCCACGTTCCTGGATTATCCTGGCAAGGATAGGAAGGGCCGTTATGCTCATGGCAGTTCCTATGAACAGTGAGAATGCCAGAAATGAAACATGAGCCGGAGCAAAGTCGGGGTATAAGAAATATGAAAGAGCTACACCAAGGGCAAAGGGAAATATAATGCTGGCATGACTGACCATAATGGCTGTCCCCACTGAACGTTTCAATACATTGACATCCAGTTCCATACCAACTATAAACATGAATAATATCAAGCCTATCTGGCTGAGGAAATGAAGTGTTTCGATCGAGCTCTGAGGAAATATAAAAGTAAAAATGCCGGGAAACAATGCTCCCAGCACTGAAGGGCCGAGCACGATCCCTGCGATGATTTCCCCGATTACTGATGGTTGCTTGATTTTCTGCGAGAAGTAGGCAAACAGCCTCGAGAGTATCAGTATTACAATTATCTGCAGTATGAGGATGGCCAGAGGGTTCTGTGTGATATTGATTATAGCGTCAAACGAACCTGATTGTGAGCTTTCTGCCGGCTGGTTCACCACTGTTTGAACAGTCGTGGTATTCGATGGGGCCGTTCTTACATTAGTCTGTAATTGTTTTCCGCCGTCAAGAATCACCCACATCAGCACCACAAAAATGCTGACTGTTACTATGTAAAACAATGAATTGCGGGCGATTTTCATTTCAGGATGAATAGTATAAGAACAGCCCCGGAATACGGGGCTGCAAATTTAGTGTTTCTTTCAGCAATTTGGTTAATGGTAACCGGCAGTTTACTGGTAACTTTCTATAGGTGCACATGTGCACATAAGATTGCGGTCACCGTAAGCATCATCAATACGGGTTACCGCAGGCCAGTATTTGTCCTGTTTGTCGCAGGGCAGCGGGAAGGCAGCTTTCTGCCTTGTGTAAGGCAAAGTCCATTCCTCAGCGGTTATCATTTCCACTGTATGAGGAGCTTTCCTTATCGGGTTTAAAGCTTTATCTGCTGTTCCGGCTTCAATTTCAGCAATTTCGTGCCTGATAGCGACCATGGCTTCAACAAACCGGTCTAACTCGGAGAGAGGCTCACTTTCAGTGGGCTCAACCATCAGGGTCCCATGAACCGGAAAAGCAACGGTAGGAGCGTGGAAACCATAATCCATGAGGCGTTTGGCTATGTCAATAACCTGTACATCAGCGGTTTTTGAGAACTGGTTGCAATCAAGGATCATTTCATGGGCAACCCTGCCTTTGCTGCCTGTATAAAGTATTTTATAATCGCCCTCAAGTTTTGTCTTCAGGTAGTTTGCATTCAGAATGGCATATTTTGTTGCTTCAGTGAGGCCGTTTCCACCAAGCAATTTAATGTAAGCGTAAGAGATAGGCAGTACGAGTGCGCTGCCGAAAGGAGCAGAGGCAACTGCAGTAATAGCATGATCACCCCCGGTTTTTACTACAGAATGTCCCGGAAGGAAAGGCTTCAGATGAGCTGCAACACCAATAGGACCTACTCCAGGGCCGCCGCCTCCATGTGGGATGGCAAATGTTTTATGAAGATTCAGGTGGCAAACATCAGCCCCGATAATGCCGGGATTGGTAAGACCTACCTGTGCGTTCATGTTCGCTCCGTCCATATATACCTGTCCGCCAAACTGATGAACAATTTTCACAATTTCAAGAATGTCTTCTTCAAAAACGCCATGGGTTGATGGGTAGGTAACCATGAGCGCTGCCAGCCTTTCCCGGTGTTTTTCAGCTTTCTCACGAAGGTCGATGGTGTCAATGTTTCCCTGGTCGTCGGTTTTTACAACTACTACTTCCATGCCGGCCATTGCAGCACTTGCCGGGTTGGTGCCATGTGCTGATGCCGGGATCAGGCAAACCTTACGGTCAGCATCGCCACGGCTTTCGTGCCAGGCTTTTATTACAAGCAAACCGGTATATTCTCCGGCAGCACCCGAATTCGGCTGGAATGAAATAGCACTGAACCCCGTAACTTCACACAGAGCCTTTTCAAGTTCATCAATCATCAGTTTGTAGCCTTCGGCCTGGTTTGCCGGAACAAACGGATGGATAGCCCCGAATTCAGGCCAGCTGAGCGGTATCATTTCTGTTGCAGCGTTCAGTTTCATGGTGCATGACCCAAGCGGTATCATGCTGCGGTTAAGAGCAAGATCCCGGTTCTCAAGCTTTTTAAGAAATCGCATCATCTCGGTTTCGGAATGGTAGCTGTTAAACTCCTTTCCTTCAAGATACCGGGTGTTACGGTCAAACTTTACATCAAATGTCCTTATCAGTCCGCAAACAGCCGGGTCGCAAACAAACTCATTGTAAACTATCTTATTGGCCGAGGCAAGAATATGAAGTACAAGGTTAACATCGTCGAGCGATGTAGTTTCGTCGATGCTGATGCCAATGGTTTGTGCATCAATATATTGCAGATTAACCTGGCTGTCAAGGGCAAGCCGGCGGATTTCTTCCAGCGTGGTTGATCCGGGAATGCGTAACCTCACGGTGTCGAAGAAATCGGAATTGAGTAGGGTATAGCCGTATGCTTTGGATTCCTGGGCCAGCACTCCTGTGAGGATATTGATATGCCTTGCGATTTCGCGTAAGCCTTTGGGACCGTGATACACAGCATACATCCCGGCCATGATTGCGAGGAGAGCCTGGGCTGTGCATATGTTTGAAGTTGCCTTTTCACGTTTTATGTGCTGTTCGCGTGTCTGCAAAGCCATTCGCAAAGCCCTGTTGCCGGAAGCATCAACCGAAATTCCGATAATCCTGCCAGGGATATATCGTTTGTAATCCTCTTTGGTGGCAAAGAAAGCTGCATGAGGGCCGCCAAACCCCATCGGTATTCCGAACCGCTGCGTTGATCCAAGCACAACATCGGCTCCCCATTCGCCGGGAGGTGTCAGAAGTGTAAGGCTGAGCAGGTCAGCAGCCACAGCTACTGCTACATTTTTCTCCTTAGCCTGCTGAACAAGCGTTTTGTAATCATTGATATTTCCAAAGCGGTCAGTATACTGCAAGAGGGCGCCAAACGTCTTTTCGCTGAAAATGAACTCTTCTGCAGGCTGAACTTTAATTTCAATACCCAGTGCGCCAGCCCTGGTGTGCAGAACATCTATCGTTTGCGGGAAGAGTGTTTCCGAAACCAGAAATTCATTGGCATTGCTCTTTACCGCTTCACGGGAACGTGCATTGTAAAACATGATCATGGCTTCGGCAGCGGCAGTGCCTTCGTCGAGCAGCGATGCATTCGCTATCGGCATACCCGTAAGGTCGCTGACCATGGTCTGGAATATGAGAAGCGCTTCGAGGCGGCCCTGCGAAATTTCTGCCTGGTATGGAGTGTAGGATGTATACCAACCCGGGTTTTCGAAAATGTTCCGAAGAATTACTGATGGAGTAATCGTATTGTAATATCCAAGCCCGATATAGGATTTGAAGACCTTGTTCTTCGAAGCAATATGCCGGATATGATCAAGATATTCAGCCTCATTCATGCCCTTGGGCAGGTTGAGAGGTTTGGGTAACCTGATAGAGTTTGGAACGGTTTCCTCAATGAGTTGGTCTAAATCAGAAACACCAAGTATGTTAAGCATTTTCTCTGCTTCAGCTGGACGAGGGCCATTGTGTCTAAGAACGAAGTTGTTGGTAATCATATAGTTGGTTTTATTTTTTAAATCTGTTCAATTTAATTGCAAAGGTAAGAATACCTGAAATATTTAAAAATTACTGAAGCTCATTGTTAATGAAATAACAGATTTGTTCATAACTGCCTGATCAATGCCTTGTAATGCCGGCATCAACAAACCGGATTGTTCAAATTTCCCTAATTTTGCGTTTTATAGTGTGTGATTAATAAATGAAGAAACAAACGAATGAAGATCAATAAAGCTGTATTTGCCGGTGCTATGGCCATTTGTTTCGCGGCCGTTCTTTGGGGACTTGACGGGATTGTGCTTACTCCGAGGCTTTACAGGCTCGATATCACCCTTGTAGTTTTTATATTTCATGCGCTGCCGTTCCTCATCATGAATGTCTTCCTTTTCAGGGAATATAAAGCATTGCGTACCTTTACGCCTGCCGATGTGATGTTGTTTTTCCTGCTGGCGCTTATGGGCGGCGCGGTTGGCACTATGTCGATAGTGAAAGCCTTGTTCCTTGTTGAATTTAAAACGCTGACGGTTGTTGTGCTCCTACAGAAACTGCAACCGGTTTTTGCTATCATTCTGGCAGCGTTGATACTTGGAGAGAAGCTTAAGCGCAATTTTGCCCTGTGGGCTGTTGTGGCTGTAATAGCAGGATATTTTCTGACATTCGGTTTTAAGTTCCCCGATTTTAAAACCGGCAGCAATACGATGCTGGCGGCCGGCTATTCGTTGCTGGCGGCACTATCGTTCGGCAGTTCCACCGTCCTCAGCAAGAAAGTGCTGCAGAAGTACCAGTTTGTTACAGCGACATTCTACAGGTATGGATTTACGGCAGTTATAATGCTTGTAATCACTGCGATAGTTGGAACTTTGCCTGGAATTGGCGGTATTAACCAAAAAGAGTGGATAATTTTCGTGATTATTGCTTTTACTACCGGTTCAGGAGCGATCGTGCTTTATTATTTCGGACTGACACGTGTGAGAGCCATGCTGGCCACTATCTGCGAATTGTGCTTTCCGGTTTCGGCAGTTATTTTTGATTATTTCTTCAATGGGAAAGTACTTAACCCTGTTCAGTGGATCAGTGCTTCAGTCATGATTTTCGCCATTTTAAAACTGAGCATTCAGAAGGCTGAATAATAAAAAAAATACCGCATTCGGTTTTAGCCAAAAGCGGTAATTAGGTAAATCAATACCTGAATTTAGTCGGCAAAATCTTTGAGTGAATCCATCAGTTTGCGACGGGTGAAGAAAATCCTGCTTTTAACAGTGCCTATTGAGATGTTCAGATGGTCGGCAATTTCTTTGTACTTGTAGCCGGCATTGTGCATTTCGAAGGGCATCCGCTGGTCTTCGTCCAGGTTGCTGATGGTCTTGTTTATTTCTTTTTCCGAGATCCTTGATTCAGGTGATGGGAAATCACTTTTCCTGGCAATATTCAGGTAGAACAAGTCTTCGGTTGAATCAACAATGGTATTGGCTTTCTGATTGCGGCGGTAATTGTTGATGAAGGTGTTCTTCATGATGGTGTATGTCCAGGCTTTGAGATTAGTGTCGCTGGCAAATTTGTCACGGTTTGAGAGAGCTTTCAGGAATGTATCCTGCAAAAGATCTTTAGCTTCTTCCCGGTTTGATGTGAGCATATTTGCATAGTATTCCAGATTATTGCGAAGACTAACCAGTTTGTGCGAGAATTCGATTTGTGTCATGGTTGATAATGTTTAAGTGTTGTTAAAAATCGCTAAACATTTGCTTTTAAAACCATTCTAAATAATATTGATACATGTTGAATATGATTATGTTGCTTGATTGCAAAGACCTTCAGCATTTATCATTAATTGTTTAGAAGCTTTTTAATTTGTTGACCAAATTACAACCAAAAACTAAACAAAGCAATAGGTGTTGATTAAAAAATTGTTAAATATTTCATAATATATATAACAGTTACATAATCAAATAGATACATGTGTAATATCACGTTTTTACAACCTTTATGGGAAGAGAGCAAGGTTAAGGAATAGATTCGAGAAAGTCGGTAAACTGCTTAAACGAGGTGATCAGCTGAATGTTGGGAGGAAGAGGCAGAGGTGTTTCATTCAGTTGCAGCCCTGATATAAGTATTTTTCCCTCATAAACATTGGTTAACTGATCCAGAAACTCCGATGTTTCGCCGGTTGCCAGCGAGGTAGTTACAGAAGTGAGGATAAAATCAGGCTTTTTAAGCAACGCAAGTTGTTGAACATCAAAGAGTGGCACGTTGGCGCCAAGATAAATCACATTGTGCCCGTATTTCTTCAACAGATAATGCGCATATAACATTCCCAATTCATGGTATTCGTTTTCAGGAAGAAACAATATGAACAAACGGGGGTGGTTTTGCCTGACAGCATGACGTGAATCAATTGCCAGGATAAGTTTCTGACGGATCAGGTTGGTTACGAAATGTTCCTGACCGGGAATAACAGAACCGGTTTGCCACAATACACCTACTTTGGAGAGGAACGGGTATATAACATTGGTGATTGCGCTTTCAAAACCAATCTTGATAATAGAATTATTGAGCGCTTTTTCAAATCGTACCTCATCATATTCCACCATGGCGACAAGGAAACTTTCAATCAGGCTGCTGTAATCGGTTTCGTTTAACGTAACTTCCACAACCCGGTTGTTCAGCTCTTCACCTGTCATACTCACGATACTCGAGATTTTATAACCGTAACGATTGAGAATCGCCACATTCAGCAGCCGTTTCAAATCAAGGTCGTTATAAAACCTGATATTTGTGTTTGTCCGCTCAGGACTGACAATATGATATCGTTTTTCCCAGATACGAATTGTATGGGCCTTGATCCCCGTTATTTTCTCCAGGTCTTTTATCGAATAGTGTCTCATATTGCAATGTATAGCACGAACTTATGATTTTAACAAAGTACTTTATGAATTGTTTTGCGTGTGACCTGATTGATTGAGTATATCGATTTATTAGTAGTGGAAGGAAACCGGAAGCCTTAGGAGAGTATTTTAATCAGGTTGTCAATTCTGTTTATTTTTTCTTTCAATTCAGCTTCCTGCTGAATGATGAAAGAGGTATCGTCGATTTTCCCAATTACAGCTTCCATTTCGTCGAAATTTTCGTAAACCTGCCGGCGGAACGGATTGGTGTAATCTTTGAGCCTTGATTCCCTTATGGCTGAAACAATCTTTTTACTTGATTCAATGTGATTGTTTAGAAGCCTGATCATTAAGGCGGCATCTAACTTTTCAATCCCTGATAATTCACGAAGTGTGGAAAGGGCATGTTCGAGTTTATCATGCCTGTATTTTTTTCCTTGCTGAGCATAAAATGCATGTACCTGATCCCAGCTTATGACCTCATAATCAGTTATTTGTTTTCTTAGGTTTTCAATCTCAACTGCTTTTATCAATTGTCCTCCTACATTCAACCACAAACTTACTGGTACATTTTTAACCAGCATGGTATTAAGGGCGGCCAAGTCAGGGCCTTTTGTATCATCAATCGATGAAAGCAGATTTTCAGTGATGTAGTACTCAATCATTTCCCTGAAAATTTTCCAGGCTTTTTGCGGTTTAAGTATAACACAACTGCGCTGGCTGTGTTCAATGCCGTCAGCCAGAACCAACAATTCTTCGGGGAAAGATGAAGACGAAAGCAGTTCTTTGCCTTTTTCTATGCATTTTTCAGTATCAGGAATATCATTGCATTGTTTTGTGCCTGAAACAGCTCGCCCGGTGTATTTTTCCAGCAGCTTGAGGCTTTCCATCATCAGGTTTACTGTGTCGGGAGCAAGGTAATCGAATTCCAGCCATTGTATCTTATCCGGCCTCTTATCACGATCAGAAAGTTTCCAGGAGTTACGGGCCAGGGCATACATATTATACATAAACCAATATCCCGGCATTACCTCAAGCTGGTTGTCAGCTATATTGTTGTTTACCAGCGAGAAAGGGAAGGTGATATTCAGTTCGTTGGGGTAATCTCCTTTTGCCAGCAGTGTGAAAGGGGCAAACCTGCTGTTGTGCTTGATGCTCGCAGTGAGGGCAGGCCAGAATCCGCGGCCGGCAATTATTTCACCGTCAGGGCTGCGGCTGTTGTGGTTTGAGCCCAGGGTAGCTCCTGCCGCAATGTTGCTGGTGCCTTCGATGGTGGCTGCTATAAGGAATGAGTTGTTGTGATGCTGCTCATGTGCCGGAAATATGAGGGAATTCAGCACTTCGCAACATGAAATTGTTGAGTTTTCACCCAGGAAGCTGTTGATGAGCCGGGCACCATATTTTAATTGTGAATTGGCTCCAAGAACAAACCGAACCGCTTTTACACCGTAAAAAATCTTACAGCCTTTCCCGATAATGCCGTTGACAAGCTCACAGCCTTCGCCGATTTGTGTAGGATGATCAGGCGAGGAATTCACTGTAAGGTTCTTAAGCTTGTTGGCACCTTTAATGTAAGCGTCAGCACCAATTTTTACATCTTTTATGATGCTGCAGTTCTTTATCACAGCCCTGTCGCCGATGGTGCTGTAATAGCCCCACAGATTGTCAAACTGCTTTTCTGTCATTTCGCGGAAGCGCTGCTGCAATGCTTTCTGATGCCGGCTACGGCTCCACAGCCATGCATCTCCAGGCAAGATGCCATCGAACGGCAAAATGCTTCGTCCGCCGTTTTCGTTGCATATTTCAAGATAAATCCGAACTGATTCCGACTCACCTTCTTTGAGAATTCCATTGCCGAATTTTGCATGATTGGTTGAGTCAATCTCATGCACATTGGTGATAATTACTTCATTGCCAATGATGTAATGCGAAAGATAATTCACATTATCAATCACTACGTTATCGCCAAAATCACAGCTAACGATGGTGCTGTTATAAATCCCGACCGGTACCTGCAAGTCGTGGAATTCAAGGAACCAGGGCTCCAGTTTACCGATGCGGACAAGTCCAAAGAACTTCGAATTCTTGACCAGCTCAGGGTTAAATGCCTGTGTTACAAGTATATTATTCCAGTTATCGGTTGTGTTCCTGTTGCGTACAAGTACTTCTATTTCGTGGGCGGAGAGCTGCCTGTAGCGGTTATCGGGTGGATTCTGCTTATTCCGGAGGTAATATTCATCTTTACCCGATGGAAGGTATTGATCAGGAATGAAATTGTAACCTAAAGATTGTAATGGTTTCCTTGTGATATCATTCATGAGGATGACGTAAAAAAGAAATAAAGGTACGACAATATTGTGCTTTTGGTTAATGTTTTGCCCAAGTTATTG
Organism: Bacteroidales bacterium; assembly: GCA_035403045.1. GTDB lineage: Bacteria > Bacteroidota > Bacteroidia > Bacteroidales > UBA4417 > UBA4417. The sequence goes on along the minus strand of DAONEL010000020.1, from coordinate 4,898 downwards.
AACAACCATCACTTAGGCCCGTGTATATTCCAAGTTTGATATACAAGCAAAGCCTCGATTCTTGAAGCAACCGGCCGGATCAGAGTGCAAACTGGATTCCCATCCCGACTGACACTCCGCCGGGAGTGGTAATGTTCATTACTCTTTTGCTTGTTTCGGTGAGGATTGAGCCATCCTTTACTTCCCATCTGTTGGCCTGCAGAAGAACGGCATAGCCTGCCGAAATAAAAAACTTATTGCCATTTCCAAAGACCCATTTGTAACTGAATTCAGGGGTAATGGTCATGGCCGGATGCAGAACCAGGTTTACATCTTTTTTGCCGGAGGTCGTCTCAAGATTGGTTGTGAAGTCTTTTAAACCGGAAGCATAGGAAAAGAATGCACCGTAACCAATGCTGTTTCCGGTTCGTTTTTCTCCCCTGATCCCAACACTCAGTTTACCTCCCCAACCACCAATACCGGCGCCCATTCGCACGAAAAGCTTCTCTTTTGCTTTTATATCGGCAGTGATGCCTATCATTCCTGAGAAACTTTCGATGCCTGTTCCTATCCCCAGGTAGAAGCCAGTGCTTTGATAGCCGGCCGTGTTATTGTTCTGTGCTTCCAATACGGAAACTATCCCTAACATGACCAAAAACAACAGTAACTTTTTCATTTCTTTAAGTTTATAAAAATGAGCCTGAATGGATTATTGATTATGATTCTGAATTCTTGTCAAATATAGGGAAGAGATGCAGAAAATGCTATTCTTCCGTAATAAAAAGTGTAAAATGGGACATTATTGAAATGTTGTTTCTGTTTTATTCATAACCATTTTTAATTTCGAGCTTTCCTCCTTTTTTAAACACTGCATTAATGAAATGTCCCTTTTCAGGGGTTACTTCAACACCATCAGAGGATTTTACAACAAACGTTGGAAATGGAAGCTTAATGCGGGCTGTTCCTCCTTTTTCACTTTCTACCATGAAATTTGTTGTAACTCCGTTTTCTTTAGTTGCCGATACCAGGAATGCGCCTTCGGCTCTGAGGTTTGTAAATCCGGCATCTTGCCAGGCCAGTGGAGTAGCGGGGAAGATTTCGATATATCCGGCATGGCTTTGCAGCAGCATCTCCTGTATTGCCGAAGCGAATGCAAAATTACCTTCCAGGGTGAAAGGATCATAAGTGAAATTGCTGTTGCCTGCCTTGCATTGGTCTCCGTTCAGATGAAAAGAATTGGTTGAGCAAAAGCATGAAGAGAAGGTTTTCAAGGCTTTTGCCGCATTCTCTCCGTCTTTCATCCGGGCATAAATATTTCCCAGCCAGCTGAATGAATAGCCGCACCATGACGAGGTGCCCTGCTTCACTAGGTTTGATATGCTTTTCTTCATAATGAGCTGTTCATCAGGATTATCATAGTCGAGTAATCCGAGAGGATGAATGGCCATGAGGTGCGAAAAATGCCTGTGCGATTCATGATAGGGGTATCCGGGCGCTACGGTGAGGCCTTCTTCAGGATCGGTATTTAGTTCAGGGAACTGATTTCCAATCGTTTTCCAGTGGTCTGATTCCTGCGTATGGCCCATTTCGCCGGCAAGTTCAGAGGCTATGGTGAAAAGGTACCTGCAGAGTGAAATATCGTAATTAGTCATTTGCAGGAACCATGCATTCATGCTTCCATCATGAAATTCGGGGCTGGAACTCATAGGCAGTTTTCTCAGTCCGTTTTCTAAAGAAGTAAGCTGTTCGATATGCCTGGCAACTGCCGAAATCCACGGGTAAGCGCGGGATGACAGGAATTCTTTGTCCATGCTGTAGCGCCACTGAAGGTAAAAATGCTGTGCCAGCCAGCAGGCGACGGTCGGAGACATTGCATACATGTGCCATCCACCCATTTCGTGCCCGCGAAGCGTTGCAACACCGGGTACATTGAGTCCGTCAGTACCGAATACTCTTTTGGCATATGATACGAACCAGGGTTTGTTGTTCCACAACCAGTCGGTAAAAACGGAACCTTCTTCAAGGTGGTTGCTGCTGTATGCAGGCCAGTAGCTAAGCTGAGTGTTAAGGTCGCTGTGAAAATCACCTTTCCAGGGTGGCAGCAAACCATTGTCTGCTGTCCATACAGCCTGCAATGAAATGGGTGGCGCCCCTTTGCGTGAGGCAGCGCCAAACTTGTACATTTCAAGGTAATACTGTTTCTCAAGCTGAATATCAGGAATACTTACCGATGATTGAGCCCAGTAATTTCTCCACCATTGTTTGTGGCCGGCAGCAGCTTCGTCGAAAGTTGTTTTAATAGCTTTTCTTACAATTTTAACTGCTGAAACTGATTTTGGCTGGTCGTTATAGTGGGAGCTTATACTCACGGCTCCTTCATTGTTTTTTGATGCAATAGCCGCTATATATTTCAAAGGGCCCCAGGCTTTTTGAGTGTAAGCGATAATATTTCCTTTATGGCTGATAGTGCCCTGTTTATAGCCGAGCCTTGACAGGCCATATCCTTCAACAACAACATTACCGCCGGTTTTTGCCTCATTGCTGCCATAGGATGGGGCGATCAGTTCTGGTTCAACAGGGGCTCCTTCCCATGAGTACCTGATGACAGGGTTTAACGCATCGGTAAAAATCCTGAAACGGGAATTGTTCTCCCATATGATAGTGCAAATGGCTGATGCGATGTTCAGTTCAACTGATTTAACCTTACCTAACTTGCTTATGCTGAATTCTACAACTACACCGGGTAGTTTTGTCGGGCCGGGATCACGGTCATAAGGCTCGTCAGCGACTTTCCACACAGTATCCCAGTCTCCTGAAAGCCTGTGTTCATAAGCCCACTGATAAGTGAACCTGTCAATTTCGGCTGTTGGCCTGAGGTCCCAAAGGTCGGCGCGGTCAACAGAGATGCGCAGTTTGCCATCTTTTTGCCAGATAAGGGCACCCATCATACCGTTACCAAGAGGAATACCACGGTCCCAGCGATCAGGTATTGCATCGAATTTGAGGTTATGTTTGCCTGATGGCTGTGCTGACAGTATAAACTGGCAAATAGAGGTCAATAGAGCAAAAGTAGCGAGAAAGTATCTGGCGTTCATTCCTGTTTTTGTTAAATCCATGGCTAAATTAGGATAAAATTGAGCGCTGGCCTTTTGTACAGGTTATTTACTATTACACAGGTAATAAAGGGTTCAATGAAGCCGAAAGCCTAAAAGCCATCATATGATCCTTTTAAAAGATGAATAATTCTATACAGATTATGATCTTCAGATTGACTTAATGTCGTACTTTGAAAGAAAATTGCCATGGGTGAAAAGAAAACTAAGAGTGAAACCGGAGAAACTGGTTGGGTAAAAATTATTGCTCCGTATCGCAATGGCGATAACCTGCATAGCTGGTGGCAGATTGCCAATACACTTATTCCATACATAGCGTTGTGGGTTCTCATGGTTTACAGCCTGAAATTCAGCTATTGGATTACGTTGCCGCTCATTATACTGTCCTCGGGCTTCCTGGTGAGGCTATTTATCATTTTTCACGACTGTGGCCACGGTTCTTTTTTCGAATCGAAGAGGTTAAGCGAGGCGGTGGGCTATTTTCTGGGAGTACTCACTTTCACCCCTTATCACCGGTGGCATCACTCGCACCTGATCCATCACCGGACTGTTGGAAATCTTGATAAACGCGGTATTGGCGATGTATGGACACTCACAGTGGCTGAATACAAGGCTTTGCCGGCAAAAAAGCAACTTTATTACCGCATCTACCGCAACCCGTGGATTATGTTTGGCATTGGGGCTGCCGGTATGTTTCTGATCAGCAACAGGTTCACCCGTAAAAGCTTTTCCCGGAAGGAAAAAATGAGCATCTATTTTAATAACCTCGGAATAGCGGTGCTTGCAGCTGTTTTGTGCTATACCATCGGGTGGAAGGCTTATTTGCTCATCCAGTTGCCTGTAATGTACCTGGCGTCTATGGCAGGGGTCTTCCTTTTCTATCTTCAGCACCAGTTTGATAGGGTACACTGGTATAAGGATGAGGAGTGGGATTTTAAAACTTTGGCAATTATGGGAAGTTCTTTTTATAAACTGCCAAAAGTTTTGCAATGGTTTTCAGGAAATATTGGTTTTCATCATGTTCATCACTTAAGTTCAAAAATTCCGAATTACAGGCTTGAGAAATGCCACCTGGAAACTGACCTGTTTAAAACGGTAGTTCCCATTCCGTTTCTAAAAGGATTTAAAATGGTTAAGCTGAAATTGTGGGACGAAATGACTGGAAAACTGGTAGGTTTTCGTTCGATATGAAGGTTACATATACCTCTCATCTTTCACCAGCGGCAGTCTGGCCATTTTTTCAACTTCAATACTCGGAAACCCAAATTCTTCCACCACTTTTCCAAGAATCAGATATACGCCCCTGCCTTTGAAAGGGTAATTTTTCAGAGAGGGAGGGAAGTTCACGGTGTCAAAAAACTCTCCTTCGGTATCGAAGAACGTACCGAAGTTCATGATTTCATTTTTAATGGTGCGGACATATTTTATCGTCACCAGCATCCCCACCATCCTTACCTGCCGGCCGATATATTCACGTAACATCCTGGCATTGAGTTCGCCGCGGTATGTGGTTTGGAGAAGCTGGAAGTAGTTCAGTGTCACGGGGAAGTCGAGCAGTTCTATTTCGTCGAAGGCATCCTCTTTATCTGAGCGAACCAGCGCAGGCAGTTCGAACCGGCGGGCAGGAGTGGTGAATAATGCACCGGTGGCAGGAGGCGGTGTACTCTTACGAAGTAATGAATGAACTTCCCACAGCAGGTGCTGTTTGCTTTTGCCTGTGAAGCGAAATGCATTGAGGCGGATAAGTATGATTGCCTGTTCAAGGCCAATGGCTACGCGGTTTGTGAAGTCTTCAAGGCTTTGAAA
>DAONEL010000019.1:0-28997 GCA_035403045.1 Bacteroidales bacterium | reverse complement strand
TTTTTCTTTGTTACTTTCTTTTGTGGCAAGACAAAAGAAAGTAAATATTTAATTTAAATACCCGTGTAAAATTTGTTTAATTTGTCTAGATCAGGATTCAATGTGTTTTATAATCTTCTATGTTAATTGGTAACCGTACCTTTGCAAAAAAATATATCATTTGACATTCAACGAATTTGGTTTCGATCCGCGCGTTCTCGAAGGCATCGAATCACTCGGCTACGAAACAGCCACACCCATACAGGAACAGGCAATCCCGGCCATTTTAGCGGGAAGGGATATCATTGGTTCCGCCCAGACCGGCACCGGCAAAACAGCCGCTTTCCTGCTTCCCGTCATTCACCGCATTATCACCACCAAGCACGATGAACATATCAAAGCACTGGTGATCGTCCCTACCCGTGAACTGGCAGTACAGATCGACCAGCAGATGCAGGGCATGTCGTACTTCACCCCGGTGAGTTCTATCCCCGTTTATGGCGGCACCGACGGCGCCACTTACAGCAACGAGCAGAAAGCGCTCACCGACGGCGCCGATGTGGTGATCTGCACACCCGGGCGCATGCTTTCACACCTCAACATGGGCTATGTGAACATTTCGGGCCTCTCCTACCTCATCCTCGACGAAGCCGACCGCATGCTCGACATGGGTTTTCACGACGACATCATGAAGATCATCACCTACCTGCCCGAAAAACGGCAGAACCTGCTTTTTTCGGCTACCATGCCGGCAGCCATCAGGCAACTGGCCAGGAAGATCCTTGATAACCCGGTGGAGATCAACATTGCCGTGTCAAAACCGGCCGAAAAAGTGAAACAGGAAGCCTATATGGTTTACGATGCCCAGAAGATACCTCTGGTAGAACATTTGCTGGGACTCAGAAAACTGCGCAGTATCCTCATTTTCTGCTCTACCAAGGAAAAGACCAAACAACTGGCACGCGACCTGAAGAGGCTAAAACTATCAGCCGACGAAATTCACTCCGACATTGACCAGGATGCCCGCGAGCGGGTACTTAACCGCTTTAAAAGCCGCGACCTGAACATACTGGTAGCCACCGACATCCTGTCGCGCGGCATTGATATTGACGACATCGACCTGGTGATCAACTACGATGTTCCGCACGATGCCGAGGACTATGTCCACCGCGTGGGGCGTACAGCACGTGCCGAAGCCGAGGGCGAAGCCGTTACGCTGGTAAACGAAAAAGACCAACGGCGCTTTGCAGCCATTGAGGAACTGATTGAAAAAACGGTGGAAAAACCGCCGTTGCCGGCTTCGCTGGGTGACGGGCCAGGCTATAACCCGCTGAAAAAGAACCGGGAAAAACGGCGGTGGAAACCGGGAAAAGGAAAGCCCCGCACAGGCAATAAAAAACAGCGCTGATTCCCGGCAGGGTTTCCTGCTTCTATTCGTATATTTGTGTTTGGTTGAAGTGCACGGTTATTGCGCTTATTCAACCGGTTGGGGAAGAGATATGCAGTTTTTATAGTGCTTTACCATAATTTCTTCCCTATTGAGGCGCCAATTGGCTTTTAAGAAGGTCTAAAAATGAGTAACTTTACACAAAACTATTACTGATGAGCACCATTGAACTCAGAGAAAAGATAATCAGTCAATTAGCCAATATTAATGATGCTTCTTTTTTACGCGCTATTAAAATCCTTCTGGATTCAAAAGTCGAGAAAGAAGTTTATAAACTTTCTGATTATCAAAAAGAAAGAATTCGTCGGGGAAGAGAACAATTAAGAAAGAATCAGACTATTTCTCATGATGAATTACAAAAAGAAATTGACCAGTGGCTCGGATCAAAATAGCGTGGTCCATTGAGGCTAAGCAAGATTTAGTTGACATCCTTCAGTTTTACAACGACCGCAATGGTAATCCTGCTTACAGTAAAAAACTGTTTGTAAAGATCAATCGCAATATCAGGTTGCTTGCAAAGAATCCATTTCTGGGAATCAGAACAGATGATCCGGATATCAGGGCTTTAATTACCGGAGACTATCAAATTATCTACGAAGTATTTGAAAGATTGGTGCTGGTACTCATGATCTGGGACAACAGAAAAGACCCTGATGACAAAATCATCGATACAAGGAGAAAATAAATTCCCGACAAACCACAACCTCCATCCTAAAGCTCAACCAATGTCCGAAAAATTACTTTTCATTGATACTGAGACCGGCGGCCTTGACGCGGTCAAACATTCGCTGTTATCAATTGGCATGGTCATCTGGGAAGAGATGGAAATTGTTGATTCAAAGGAAATTCTGATCAATGACGGAGTGCTCTCCGTCACCCGTGAAGCTTTGTCAATCAACAGGATTGATATAGAGAAGCACAGGCAAACAGCCCTTTCCTCTTCACAGGCGGTGGACGAACTATTTGCATTTACCGGAAAACATTTCCCGGGGAAGGGGAAAATCACCCTGGCCGGCCATAATGTCCATTTTGATGCCGGTTTTCTGAAAGCCTTCCTTGCCGCCAACAACAAAGATTTCAGCAAGTATTTCTCACACAGGATGATCGACACCTCCTCTATCCTGCATTACCTGTACCTGTCGGGACAAATTGGGCAAAAAGCCGTTTCTTCGGATGAAGCCTTCGCCTTTTTTAATATTGAAGTCCGGGGCAGGCATACTGCGCTGGGTGACGCCATCGCGACGGCTGAACTCTTTACGAAATTGCTTGGGCTTATTAAGAAGTAAGAGACGGACTGAAAAGTCTTTCCTGGAAGAATACAGGAGCCAGAATTCAGAATTCAGAATGTTTTTTGACTACTGGTTGCATTTTAACTATTCTGACTCCTGATTTCTGACTCCTGACTTCTGATCCCGATACTATCGGGACTGACTCCTGACTCCCCGGCAATGATGGCCTCTTTGTTGATAATTTCTGCATTACTGTGAATATTAGAATTTAGTATCCCATCGAAATAAGGCTACTTTTGAACAGCAAATAAGCAGAAAATTAACCATCATAGATTAACACACATGGCGCAACAATATCTGGATCATTCAAAAGCAATTCTAACTTCTCACCGTTCAAATTTTAAAGGAGGGAGCAAAGGATCAGGGATCATCTCCCTTTTCGGGTATCAAAACGAATACAATCTTACGGAAGGCTATCCCCTGCTGACCACAAAAAAAATGGCCACACGGTCGATGTTTCATGAAACAATATGGTTTTTGCGCGGCGATACCAACATTAAATACCTGGAAGACAACAACGCCCCGATCTGGCGGCCCGATGCTTTCCAGGATAATCTCCCGGGGATGCAAAAAGAAGGAATATTTCCTGAAAAACTTGTAAAATACTCTTCCGACTGGGACAAAGCCATGGAAGAATATGGGCAGCGGATAAGGGAAGATGAAGAATTTGCCGAACGCTGGGGCGACGCCGGTCCCATATACGGGAAACAGTGGAGGCGGTGGGAATATTTTGACCACACCAAAGGAACCTTTGTTGAAATAGACCAGCTTGGCGAGCTGATTGACGGCCTGCGCAAGAAACCAACCGGCAAAAAACACATTGTCGATTCATGGAACCCCGGCGACACTCCCAATATGTCGTTGCCTCCGTGCCATGTACTTTACCAGGCAACGGCCAATGAAGAGGGAGAACTGGAATTACAGCTTTACCAGAGAAGCTGCGACCAGTTTCTGGGCGTTCCCTTTAACATCGCCAGTTATGCCGCGCTCACCCAGATCATTGCCCAGGAGGCTGATATGGTGCCCAAAACATTTATCCACACCTTTGGCGATGCCCATTTTTATACCAGCATCGGCAAAAGGACCCAGTGGTACAAAGCCAATTTCAAGGAAGTGCAGCAACGAATCAGGAATGTAACGCAACGGGAAAGCTACCCTGAAGTCATTGAGTGGATCAATAAAAATGCTCCCGCCGACGGCAACGAAGAAAAGTATGACCATGTCACCGCCATTCTCGAGCAAATGTCGAGGGAGCCGAAGCCCATGCCCAAACTGCATATTGCAAAAAAACCTTTTGATAAGCTTACCATTGATGATTTTGTGGTAGAAAACTACGATCCCCATCCCCCGATCAGAAGGAATATGTGTGTATAAAAAGCACCGCGTTGGAAGAACTGGTATTTGCCGTCCCGACAGGCATGTTGTGGAAAATATTAACCTACAATGAAAACGGGTTGATAAAGGGAAACGGTGAGGTTTTGAACCGGATTGTTGAGCATGGCTTGTTTCGCCGGCGGAGCGAACTGGAAAACGACCCTTCCTTCAAGCAGATCATTCCGTATGGCATTATCTCCAATGAAGATTCATTTTACCTGTTTACCAGGAAATCGGGACAGAAAGAAAAAAGATTGCACAATAAGCTTCACCTGGGTGTAGGCGGACATATGAATCCCGGCAATTCAGCGTTAACGGGCGAACAGTTCCTGGTGAGCGAACTGAAACGGGAATTTTTTGAAGAGGTTAACCTGTTCAACGGTTGTTTGATTGAGGATATAGCGTTTATCGGTTTTATCAATGATGATTCAATTCCTGTCAGCCGCGTTCATTTAGGGCTGTTGTACAATATCCGTGTGTCAGCCAGCGATGTGGCCGTGCGGGAAACGGATAAGATGACGGCCGGCTGGGTAGCTAAAACTGATCTGGCTGATTATTATGAAGAAATGGAAACCTGGACTCAGATTGCTTTCGATCACTATATTAAGTGATGCTTAAGTCGCGGTACTTCTTTGTATATTTGTTTTTTGTCGAACGTTTCGATAATTGCGGTTATACAGCCAGTTTGGGGAGATATGAGTAGTTTAATAAGACTTAGCCACGTGTTACCGCCAAGTTTGAAAAATCAGAATTTAAAAATAATTGTTTCCTAATGAAGAAACATTTATCTTTGCATAAACTTTTTACAATATGACTGAAAAATTTAAAGTTCAGTTTTTAGAAGAAGCAGCCGAGTTTCTAGACAGTCTTGACGAAAAGGCGAGAGATAAAGTCATCTACAACATTCAAAAAGCAAGACTTTCAAATGACAAGGAACTCTTCAAAAAACTTAAGGATGAAATCTGGGAATTCAGGACTTTGTTTAACAGAACCCATTATCGGCTTTTTGCCTTTTGGGACAAAACAGGTCATATAGAAACTGTTGTAATCTCAACTCACGGACTAATCAAAAAAACAGACAAAACTCCGAGCGGAGAAATAGAGAAAGCAGAGAGAGTTAGAAAACTTTATTTTGAAAGGAAAAACAATGAAAGATAAACCATTAAAAACAATCAGTCTGGACGAAGTTACTGATAAATATATCGGCAAACCGGGAACTCCTAAGCGTGATGCATTTGAAAACGAATTGCGCCTCGATTTGCTCGGAGAAGCTATAAAGCAGGCTAGAAAAGAACGCCATTTGACACAAGAAGAACTTGGACAGTTGGTTGGTGTAAAGAAAGCTCAAATCTCCAAGTTGGAGAACAGCCTGACAGATGCTCGTTTTGAGACAATCATTAAAGTATTCAAAGCTTTAAACGCAAAAGTGAATTTTAATGTTGAACTGCTCAACCAGAAAGTTAAACTTGCCTGACAGAAAGAAAACCTGGCGGTAACAGCACCTACGCCCAATAGCCTATGAAAGAGCAATTTGAAACAGCGTACACCGCAGAAACATTGTGCCTTTGGACAGTGACGAAGCCCGCAGGTCGGCTACTGGGCATAGCTGCGGAACGTTAGTCAGAAGCAGAGGGAATCAACCTTAACTATCAAATTAAAGCTTCTAATTATGAAGAAAATTCGCATTCTGTTGATACTATCGATCTTCTTAAACTTAGTATTTCTCGTTATAATTTACTTTCTCAGAAAAGAAGACAAAGTAGTAAAGGAAACAAAAGAACCTAATAAAATCGAGATTCAAAGACAAACAGAAAATGATGTCATATTGAGAAAAAACTTTGAATCAATGTTTTATAAGTGCAACGATAGTATTTATAGAAATGTTTGGAATTCTGCATTTGAAGAAGAACCTGAAATGGCATTCTTAATCTCAAGCACTTATTACTTTGTAACAAAAGATGACAAAATATTAAAGGACATTGAAACCTCAAATTCTCAATTAAAGGAAATATACTATCAAAAAATTAACATAAGACAACATTTAATTACGCCAAATTGAAATAACAAGATGAGCTATAAAGCCTGTGCCTAATACAGACTAAACTCTACCCGGCTTTTGGCTTGTGCTTCTAGGCAAAATAATTACTAAATTCGTGTTCTGTGCTTCTCGGGACGCTGAGTGAATAAAAAGTTTTGTATTGTGTAGCCTGGGACTGTTGGCGGTAATTGCAGTAAAATGAAAGAGAATATTTCTATTATATTGGTAATCGTAATTTTTAGTCCATTATTAATTATTGGAGTAATATCTTGTTCGGAGAATAATAGAATAAAGAATTCTCCTCTGACCTTCATGGATAGCACATGGATTGAATATGCTCGCGCCATGGAAAGAAAAGACATCAATTATCTGTTAAAACATTCTCTTGACTCAATTCAATGTGTTGATTGTCAATTGGTACCAGACAATAATAATGAGTATTATAGCGCTGAATTTGTTTTTAACAATCACTTAAACAAACTAATGCATCTTCAATCATTAAGTGATAAAAAATTTTCAACTTATTGGTCTGATGATAAGAGTACATTTTATGTAAATTACAATGTTAAAACTAAGAATGCGCCTGAAGGTGGATATAACTTGATATTCATTTTTACAAATCGTAAGGCTCAGTGGAAATTACAAGGGATGATAGTGACATAGTAATAGCAACTTACCGCCAACAGGGGTCTGGCGCAACGGCCTCTCTTAAAAGAAGGTTGAGCAAGCCGCAGCGCCAGTCCCCCAACCGTCAATCTGCTTCCTCCAGAAGAAAAATCTCGTTCACCGTTTTACCGAAATAAGCCGACAGCTTCAGCGCCAGGATGGTTGATGGCACATACTTGTTCAGCTCAATGGAGTTTATCGCCTGCCGGGTCACTCCTATCTGCCGGGCCAGTTCTTCCTGCGTGATGTTTTTGATGGCCCTTTCCACTTTCAGGTTATTTTTCATGGCCAAGCGATTTTTTGTTTCTGTAAAGAATGTAGTAGAAACGGATGATGAAAAAGATGAGTATCGTAAACATGTTGATAATCATCACAGTAAGAAATCCCATGTTGTAAAAAAGCAGAATGCACAACGCCAGGATGGCATAGTTAACATACACTGCCCACACCAGCGACTCAAGCCGCGTTTTGGCAATGAATTCGTCCTCCTGTTTTTCCTTTGAGAAAGCAACCAACAGGGCGCCGATGATAAACAGGATGGCGGCAATTTCGTCGGTAATGTTGTTTTCAATGATACCTGCCTTATTCTCACTGAGCCATCCGGTAGCTCCCGAATAAGCGGCAAACACCTGGCAGTCGAGAAACGACGCCTGGAAGTTGAAGAAAATCACAAAAAATCCCAATATGGCCGATGGGATCAGTAACATCCACCCGATGCGTTTGAACCGGAATGGAAAAAGAAGTTGTGTTTTCATTGTTTTAAGTTTTAAAAACGATACAAAAGTAATGCATAAATTACATTAAAGCAAGTTCTAATTACTTTTAGTCACTTATTTATTTCTTTTTGTCCTGTTATTGCGTCTCCATGTATTGTCATTCTGGCCTTTTGACAAGGTTTTAATACTAATTTGCATTTCATGGTTAAGGTTCATATTTTTACAATCATTTCACGAATCAACATTATTAACCCAATTTAATCCTCCTGTTATGACTGATCCGAAAATCTTTGTAGCAAGTGACGAAGCCAAAGCCAAAGCCGGCCAGTTTCGTCTTTTTGCCATGCTGGCATGGCTTATAGCCATTGCCGGAGAAATCTTTGCCATTCTCAAGCTTATACACAACGAAACCCTTGTATGGCTTGTAGTTGCTATTGTTGTGATACTGATACTGGCGATTGTAGGAAACATGCTGTGGAAAAAAGCCAACCGGTTAGACCCGCCATCAGAAGCCAACAAAATTTCGTTTTTCCTGAAAAGTCAGTTGGGCGCTATCATGTCCGTTCTGGCCTTTTTGCCATTGGTCATTCTTATCTTTACCAATAAAGACATCAATGGCAAAACAAAGGGTATAGCCGGGGCTGTTGCAGTAGTAGCTTTGCTTGCTGCCGGCATTACAGGCATTGATTTTAATCCTCCTTCGATTGAGAAGTACACCGATGAGATCAACGCTCAGACGGATTCACTGAAACAGCTTACCGATGGAGTTGACCAGGTTTTCTGGACAAAAGAGGGCAATAAGTACCATATTTACAAGGATTGTTACCACATAAAAAACCGCGAGATCTTTGACGGAACCGTAAAACAAGCCTGGGAAAGCCGCCATATTGATAACGGTGAACTCTGCCTAACCTGCAAAGCCAGGGCTGAAAAGGAAAAAGCCGCTTCGTCCGGCAACCTGATCGACCAGGTTAAAGATGTCATCAAGGGAGATTCTGCTAAATAAACCGGCAGTAGTTTGTCTGATCAAAAAGAGACTGTCTGCAACCGAAAGGCAGTCTCTTTTTACATTGTTTTTTCCCCCCCCCGGTAGTCCATGATCATCGCAGTGATATAACTCATTATTCCCCAATACCAAACGCACCCAAATGAAAACCCGTAAAGAGCTTAAAGAAGAATACCGGCAGAAGAAATTCAGGATGGGTGTATTCAAAATTGTTAATTCCACAAACGGTAAAATATTCCTCGGCAGCAGCACTGACCTTGACACGGCCTGGAATTCGCATCGGTTCCGGCTCAAAGCAGGGTTGCATGAAAACTACGAACTACAGAAGGACTGGATACAGTTTGGTGAGCAAGCGTTCGATTACCTGGTAGTTGAAGAATTAAAAATAAAGGAGGGCGACGATCCCGGCAAAGAATTGAAAGCATTTGAAAAGTTGCTTATAGAAGAATTGCAGCCCTTTGGTGAAAAGGGTTACCATTTTCAGCGCATCAGCCGGTGAAGTGCTGATTTCTTTATTCCTCAAATATAGCTATAAGGAGCAGGTTCTGGCAAGCCATGCCGGATTAACCAGCGTTTGTAACTCAGATCTCTTTTGAAATATTGCCCTGAATTCTATCGGGCGATAAGCATTTGTAGAAAGTGAAAAACTATTACGTATATTTGTGTAACAATTCTTACGTATAAATGGACACAAAACTCACACTCAACGTCGACAAGGACCTTCTGCTGAAAGCCAAGGCGTATGCCAAAGATAAAGGCCGCAGCTTATCCGACCTGGTGGAGAACTATTTCAAAACGCTGGTCAGCAAATCCTATCCCGAACAGCAGGAATTATCACCAAAAGTAAAAGAGATGCTGGGTTCGTATAAACTGCCGGAGGACTTCGATTATAAAAAGGAGTTATCCGATCGGATCAATGAAAAATACCTCTGAGCCGATGGAACATATTTTTATTGATACCGATGTGATAATCGATTTCCTTGTCGGACGACAGCCTTTTGCGGTAGAAGCAGCCTTGCTTTTTTCACTGATCGAACGTAAAAAAGTGAAAGGGTATGTTTCTTCCCTGTGCTTCAGTAATTTGTATTATGTTTTGCGCAAAGCCGGCTCCCACGAAAAGGTGATCAGCAGCCTGAGAGATATTGCTGCCATGGTAGAAATTGTGAATATTGACGAAACTGTTATAAAATCAGCGCTTGCTTCCCCGTTAAAGGATTTTGAAGATGCCATTCAATACCACGCGTGTCTGGCAACAGGAAAAATCGGTTACCTGATCACCCGGAATATTAAAGATTACAAGGGAGCATCACTGCCGGTTATGACTCCTGAATTATTTCTGAAAGCGAGTCAATAATAATTGACATCCAGGAATTTACATAAGTCGTTCACCTTTCCCGACAACCAACTTACCTAATATCGAACATCGGTTAACCCCGCCTGCTATGCAAGAACCAGCGGAGGCGCACAGGTATTGAGGAATGAAGAATCAGAACCCTGAAGAGAATCCGGCCCTCACTTCTTCCCTTCTCTTCTCTCGGCCCAGAGCTGGGCGAAGCTTTTTTCGGCAATCACAGGCAGGTCACGCCTCGGGCCCCATACATCAGCCACAAAACGCTTCATCATCTTGTTCTTGGTTTTCCCGCTGAAAGAATCAAGCATATTGCGGTGCAGCATGGCCATCTTCCAGCCTTTCATCACCATGGCTTCTTTGCGTTTGGCAG
Source organism: Bacteroidales bacterium (assembly GCA_035403045.1). Taxonomy (GTDB): domain Bacteria; phylum Bacteroidota; class Bacteroidia; order Bacteroidales; family UBA4417; genus UBA4417. The sequence goes on along the minus strand of DAONEL010000019.1, from coordinate 18,761 downwards.
TGCCTGCCTGCACCGAATCGTTCCGGTTGTAAAGCAATTGCTCGTGCAGGTTGATCTTCACCGGGCACACTTCGGTGCAGGCGCCGCACAATGACGATGCATAACTGAGGTGTTTGTATTCCTTCAGGTTGTTGAGCCATGGCGTTATCACCGCTCCGATGGGGCCGCTGTAAGTCACTCCGTATGAATGTCCGCCTATGTTTTTGTAAACGGGACAAGCATTGAGGCAGGCTCCGCAACGGATGCAGGTGAGCGCACGGCGCTGGTTTTTCTTTCCGAGCAGTTCGGTGCGGTTATTGTCGAGCAGTATCACGTACATTTCATCGGGGCCGTCGGTTTCACCTTCCTGCCGCGGCCCGGTGATGATCGAATTGTAAACTGTAACATTCTGCCCCGTGCCATGGCTGGCAAGCAGTGGCCAGAAAAGGTCGAGGTCGGTGAGGCGGGGAATAATTTTTTCGATGCCCACAATGGCTATATGAACCTTCGGGAACGAAACACTGAGCAACGCATTGCCTTCGTTTTCGGTAAGGCATACAGCGCCTATATCGGCAATGAGGAAATTGCCCCCGGTTATGCCGACATCGGCATTCAGGAACTTTTCGCGCAGCAGCTGCCTCACGTAAGCGGTGATTTCTTCGGGTGTGCTGTCGGCCGGCAGGTTAAATTTCTTGTTGAAAAGCGCTGCAACATCCTCTTTCGACATGTGCATGGCCGGGGTGACGATGTGATACGGTTTTTCGCCGGCAACCTGTACAATAAACTCCCCGAGGTCGGTTTCGAGCGATTCAATTCCCGCTTTTTCAAGCTGGCTGTTCAGTTCAATCTCCTCGGTCACCATGCTTTTTGATTTCACCACATGCTTTGCCTGGTGCTTTTTCAGGATTTTGAGGATTTCGCGCACAGCATCTGCAGCATCCACTGCCCATATTACCTTGCCACCCCGCGACTGGAAATTGGCTTCAAAATCGACCAGGAATTTTGGCAGATCGATGATCACCTTGTTTTTGATATGCGCGGCACGCTGTTTGGCATATTCAAGGTCGGCAAACTGCTGCTTCCCTTTGACTACGGCAGCGTCGTAGCGCGATATATTGTAACGAATAGTATTCCGGTGAACTTTATCGAAGGCTTTTGTCCCCGAATCTTCTAGAAATTTGTGATAAGCATCGGTCATGATACTTCTGAATTTGGTGGTTAAACCAGGGGAATTTTCCTGATGCGTTTTTCGTGGCGGCCGCCTTCAAATTTCACGGTCAGGAAAGAAAGTGCGCACTTAACGGCTTCTTCCCTGTCGATATAGCGGCCCGGGAGGCACATGATGTTGGCGTCGTTGTGCTTCCTGATGAGTTCGGCAATTTCGTTGCTCCAGCAAAGCCCGGCCCTGAGGTTACGGTATTTGTTTGCCGTCATGCACATGCCGTTGCCTGTGCCGCAGATAAGAATGGCGCAGGGGTATTGCCCTTTGTCAACAAGCGAGCAGACGGAATGGGCGATGTCGGGATAATCAACACTTTCAGAAGAATAGGCTCCGAAATCACGGATTGAATAGCCGGCTTCAGCAAGTTTAATTTTCAGGTATTCCTTCAGTTCAAATCCCGCGTGATCGCTGGCAATGGGTAAAGTCGTCAATTTGTCGAACATGGCTTTTGTAACTTATTCTGTTTCCGGCATCAGGCCTGACTTCCGGGCTTTCAACCCCGTTTCGCAAATGTAACCATTGAACAGGAGTGTTTCATTTTCAACCCTGTAAAGTTTTTAAATGACATCTGTTCATAAGTTGACTAATTTTGTGAAATTCACACTGGCATGTATATTGATGAAACAATCCGGCAACCCGACGGTTTGAAGTGTGATGACAATTAACTCATAGTATCCCGATGACAACCCGAAAAATACAATTCACGGACGAAGAGCTCATCCAAAAAATTAACGTACTCCGCAAACAGAAGAACGCGGTGATACTGGCACACTATTACCAGACGCCTGACATACAGGATATTGCAGATTTTGTTGGTGACAGTCTGCAGCTTTCGCAACAGGCTGCTGCCACTGATGCTGATATCATCGTTTTTGCAGGAGTGCATTTTATGGCTGAAACGGCCAAAATTCTCAGCCCGTCTAAAAAGGTGGTACTTCCCGATCTTAAAGCCGGATGCTCGCTGGCCGACTCGGCCCCTGCCGATAAGTTCGAAGCTTTCGTAAAAGTTCACCCCGGCCACAAGGTGATTTCGTACATCAACTGCACAGCCGCGGTAAAAACATTGTCGGATGTCATCGTGACTTCGAGCAATGCCATGAAGATTGTGGAATCATTTCCGCAAGACCAGCCACTGATATTTGCCCCCGATAAAAACCTGGGTGCTTACATCAACGGTAAAACCGGACGTAACATGGTGCTGTGGGACGGCGCCTGCGAAGTTCACGAAACCATCACCACCGAACGCATTATCCGGTTGAAAATAGAGAATCCCGATGCCCAACTGATTGCTCACCCCGAATGCAAAGCGCCGGTGCTGGTGCTGGCCGATTTTATAGGATCCACCTCGGCATTGCTGGACTATACGAAGAAAAGCGACAGGAAGAAATTTATCGTAGCCACCGAGACCGGCATTATCTACCAGATGCAGAAAGCATCACCCGGCAAAGAATTCATCGTGGTGCCATCCGACGAAACATGCTCCTGCAACGACTGCCCTTATATGAAGCTCAATACACTCGAAAAGCTATATTTGTGCCTGAAAAACGAGAAACCGGAGATTACCCTTCCGGATGATGTGATTGAAAAAGCCCGCCGGCCTATCGTGCGGATGCTCGAACTCTCTAAGTAAACATCTATGCAGCCCTTTTACCGCTTCCTGATTTTTACATCCTTTATTGCCCTGCTGTCAATCCCCCCGGATCTGATGGCCCAGGAAGTTCAGAATACCGTGAACCCTGACGGATACAATGTCTTTTATTATCCCAACGGTGTCAAATCAAGCGAGGGCAACTTCCGCAACGGCAAACCCGACGGTTACTGGAAAACCTATTTTGAAAACGGCGTGCTTAAATCAGAAGGCAACCGCAAAAACTTTGAACTCGATAGCCTTTGGAAGTTTTATAACGATTCGTCGGCGCTCATCCTCACGATCAACTACGCCAACGGGAAAAAGAACGGGTTAAAAACCACTTACAGGCCCGGCGAAACCATGACGGAAATTTACGCCGGTGACGTGAAACAGGGCAACACAACCTACTATTACCCTGACGGAAAGGTCAAACTTACAATACCTTTTATCGACGGGCTTGAGCAGGGCATCGCCAAGGAATACGCCCCCGATGGTACGGTAATCACTTACATGGAATACAAAAAGGGGTTCATGGTAAGCCGCGAGCGCATCAACCGAAAGGACAGGAACGGCATGAGGCAGGGCCGATGGAAAATATTCTTCCCTTCAGGTACCGTGCAGCTTGACGGCGTTTACCGCGACGATGAAAAGAACGGCTATTTCAAGGAATACGACGAAAACGGGCAGTTGCTCAGCGTGAAAAAATATGTGAACGATGTAGAGGAAAAAGAAGCTCCCGAACTGGCCAGCCTGAGCATCAAAACCGACTATTACCCGAGCGGCAAGGTGAAAACGGTGGCAAGCTACAACGGGGATGTACCTCAGGGCGTTCGCCGTGAATTCGACGAAAGTGGCAAGATCACTGCAGGTTACATTTTCCATAAGGGTAATATTGTAGGTGAGGGAATCATTGACGAAGAGGGCATAAAGGATGGTCCGTGGAAAGAATATTACGATGACGGAACTTTGCGCTCAGTGGGCACATATGACAAAGGCAACCGCACCGGCGAATGGAAATTCTACTTTGAAAACGGAAAAATTGAATCGCAGGGCAAGTACAGCAAAAAAGGCAATCCTGACGGCACCTGGCGCTGGTATTACGATGACGGCACACTGCGGCGCGAGGAATCATACATTGCCGGGCTTGAAGACGGCGAATACACTGAGTTTGATGAAAAAGGCAAACTGATCGTGAAAGGCAATTATGTTGAAGGCCTCGAAGAAGGTGAATGGATATACGACTTCGGCGATTATAAAGAACAGGGAGCATATAAAAGCGGCGCCCGCAATGGCAAATGGAAATCGTGGTACCCTGATGGAACACTGCGCTTCGAAGGGCAATATCTCGATGATAATTACAATGGCAGGCAGACCTGGTACTGGCCCAACGGCAAACGCAAGGATGAAGGCAACTACCTGAACGGCAGCCGCGAAGGCGATTGGACCACTTACAGCGAAGATGGAACGCCCTTCATCATCATTACCTATAAAAACGATGTCGAAAAGAAATACGACGGCGTGGTGATCAAGCCGCCGTTTGAGGAATGATAGAACCAAAAATAAATTGTTTCAATGAAAATCATCTTATTGGCAAGTATTGCAATCCTTTCGTTTTTCTCCATCAAAGCCCAGGAACTCCAGCCGATTAAACTCCTGCCTCCGCAAACCGATAAAGGCAAGTCGCTGATGCAATCTTTGCAGGACAGGCATTCTACCCGCGAATTTGCCGATAAGGAACTCTCGCTTCAGGAACTTTCTAACCTGCTGTGGGCTGCGGATGGGGTGAACCGCCCCGGTTTGAAAAAACGTACCGCTCCCAGCGCCATGAATTTGCAGGATGCAGATGTTTACGTTTTCCTGAAAGAAGGCGTTTACCTTTACAACGCTTTCGAAATGAAACTCATCCCGGTTGTGAGCGGTGACAAGCGTTCGCTGGCCGGAACGCAGCCATTTGTTCCAACTGCTCCGGTCAACCTTGTGATAATTTCTGATTACTCAAAAATGGGAAGGACGAAGGACGAAGACAAAGCAGCATTTGCCAACGGAAACGCTGCATTCATCGGAGAAAATGTTTACCTTTTTTGCGCAGCTTTCGACCTGAACTGTGTCCTCCGCGCGTCAATCGATAAAGATGCCATCTCAAAAGGGCTTAACCTTCGTCCCGATCAACATGCTGTTTACGGGATAACAATCGGTTTCCCGAAATAATAATAATTCTGAATTTCGATTTTTTTTAACAGGCCGGGACAAAATATTATCCCGGACTTTTCATATGTTATATTTCTTATTAACTTTTCAGCGATAAATGATAAAAGCCATTTATCCGGTTCTTCCAATACAGCCTGATCTGAAACTCAATCATCTCGTTTTATGGAACAATCTTCTCCCGCTAATTCCACCGGCCAAAATCCGCCTCCCAAAAAGAAAAAGAAACGCGGCTGCTGTTTCGGCTGCTCGGTAATCCTTATCATTCTTCTGGTTGCAATACTGGGCGCTGCCGGGTATTTCATCTATAAAGGCATTCCGAAAAAGTCTGCCGTGGAAAAAGAATATAACTCCATTCCTGATTATTTCGAAAACCATTGATCATGAAACGGCTGCTATACTTACTTTTTTTCGGGCTGATGACCCTTGTATCAATGGCGCAGACACCGCCCGTGCGATTGCATGTTCAGGCTTCAAAAGCCGAACTTACCGGCGATGGCGATGATTACACAACCATTGTGGTGACAGCACGCGACCCCGAGGGGGAAATCATCACCACCATGAACGGAAAAGTAGCCTTGCGTTGCAGCTCCGGACTGCTCGATGAGTCGGAACTGCAGATGAACAACGGTATTGCATTCACAAAATATACTGCACCCATTTTCGGGCAACCGATAAAAGCCGCCCAACGAATGGTTTACTTTACCGTAAAGTTTATCAGGTCATTTCTTTCAAGGTTTGGCGGTTCAACCGATGAAGCAGCCAATACAAAGCTGGCGCAAAAAATTGCGCTTGAAACCTTTAAGGAAATTAACCCGCTTACGCTCATGCCTCAAAAGAACGGTGACAACAATGTGTATTTTGTTGCCGAGATGAATGGCCTCAAGGGGAAAACTAAAGTCCTGATTCAAAAAGCTACCGAAGGAGGAAACAGTGCATTGATGCCCGGCTATTATTCAGGCTACGACGTTACCGGGCAGGCTCATTTTGAGCTTATGCTCGAAAGCGGCGGTAAAGGGCAAATGACACAGGGCGGCACCGAGGCATATTCGGTATTGTTCACAACCGAAAAATCGGCAGAGATAAATTCGGCTATGCAAAAAATGATGGGCGGAGGCGAATGGATGAATGCTTACATGGGTGCTTCGGAACGCGACCAGCAATACATGGAGGGCTACGACGTAAAGAAAAACGGGCTTCCATCAATCTACCTCCCCATGCCCAACAACGGCATATTCCTGTATATTCCTCCCATACTGCTCGAATACCAGGGAAGGCCGAAAGTAACTCCATCGGGCGGCACCGCAGGAACCACTGAAGAGGTTGAGAAAAAGCCCCGAGTGTTTGTTACCATTGAGCAAAATGAACTGATTGGTGATGGGCGCACCCAGACTAAAGCCATTTTTCATTACGAAGACGAAAACAAAGTGCCTGTTGCCGGCAAAAACTTTACCTGGAATATTCCTAAGGAAATAAAGGTCATTTCATCACAAACCGCAACCGATGCGTCAGGAAATGCCATTGCGGTGATCCAGATGCCTCTGCTTAAAGCAAAAGTTCAAACCCGGGGAGATATGACCGGAAGTATTATCGACAATACAAGCCTGTTCAGGATTACTACCAACTTCAGCACTCCCAAAAACCAGAATGAATCGGCATATATCGACATTTCGGTTTATAAAACCATTGAAAAGAATCTGTACATCCTGAAGCCAGGTTTTGAAACCAGCCCCTACAAAGTGATGCTTCCGCAACTCGAGTTTTATAACCTTGAGAGCAGCATTTCAGCTATGATTTCAGAAGGCTTGTTACTTCAAAAGTCCAGAATTCAACTTAACGATGCTGTGGTTTTCCTTGAATCTGACAACTTTGAGAAGGAGTTTTTTAACCGGACTTATGAGTCATTTTATAAAAAAGACCGTAAAACCTTCATGAGCATGCTCGAATGCCCTGAGGGAGGTTTTTGTGCTGTTACTGATGCCGGTGGCAAATTCAAACTGGTAGTTCGTGATTTGGAAGGCAAAAAAAGATTGTATTCGGGTGCTTACGAACGCACTGTTCCAATGGATGCACTTGACGCCAGACTCGCTGACCTTACCGGGCGGCGAACAGGTGCTCTGACAGAGGTACTGGGCCTGGTATCGGGAGGAAAGGACGCCTCAGGAAACAGTGACAATACAGGAACTTTTTCAGGTGAAGAAATTAATGCACTTGATTACAAAACCAAGGTATATCGCCAGATATCCGACATGGAAAAAGTCCTGTGCACAGGCTCATTTGATGAATCAGTTTCAGTTGAAGAAAAACTCCATATTCTTGGCATGCTCATGACCAATGCTAAAGGCACTGCACGATTTATGGGTGATACCGGCAAAGAACTCATCGGCCACGGGTGGGAGCTGCTGGGAATGGCCTGGGAACTTGCCAATGAACATTTTAAGATAACCGAAAGCCTCGGAAAGAAAATCGGCCTTGACAAAGTAAGCGATTCGCTGGTTAAAATCGGGATTAAGCTTGATGTAGGCTTCTGGAGCAAAGCCACCGGCACTGATCGAAAGACCGGCACCAAGCGCTTTATAATGGAACAGATAAAGACCTACGTGCTGCATCCTGATGTAACTGATAAAATTAAAGCCTCCGGCGCCTGGTACAGGGCGATGGGCCAGGCAGGTGAAGCAATTTCGGGGTTTGTGTTCGAATCGCTCACTGAAGGCATTTCTGATGCTATTTCTGATGCCAATCCTGTACCTGACATGGTAGTGGAAGCACTGCGCCGGAAGTATTATGCAGGCTTGCGTGGTGAAATTGACCGTTTCCTGGCTCAACCTCCCGCCAGTGTTCATGCTGTTTATCCGCAGCTTCAGCCCGCTCTGCATGACCGCTCCACCGAGATAAGAACATATTACCAGTCAATTGCCGGTTCCCGGTTTAACTGGGAGATGTATAAAGCTGACTGGGACTATTTCAGGGATGTGGTGGTAAAAGGCGGAATTATCGTTACAGATCTTTACACCATGAACTGGGCCGGGCTGAAGAAACACCTCGAAGCATTGGACAAATTCAACAAGGTGTGCGATGCAGCATACACCGGAACCCTGTTTGCACAGGAGATTTACAGGTATCATTATCTGTGGTGTGAATCAAAAGGGGCCTTTGATATTGCCAATCGCAGTATCAGCCAGGGAGCGCTGGTTACTTCCGAAGCTGCAGACCTGCAAGGATTCAGCATTTTTAGCCGGGCCTATGCCGCCGGTCCACCCAATAATACTGCAATCCCGGGAGTGTCGGGACTTTCAGGATTGGATTTTTCATTGCAAAATGGAACATTCCCTGTTAACAGTATAAATAAAGCCATTGAGGCTGCCAACAATTATGAACAATGGCTGCAGTCGAACCAGGAAAAACTCTCCTTGCTGACCGGTTTTAATCCCAATACGGCAGGGGCGTTTTACAAATCAGCAGCAGAATTTGAGAGCAACCTGACCTCACTGATCTTGAATGCACTTACTTATGCAGGGGATAAATCACAAACCAGCCGCCAGGCTTATGAAGCTGCTGCTGTGAGTCTTGAAAAAAGTGCCAAAGAATTTTCTCTTTCAGCCGGAAAGGCTGCTGCTGGAATAAACGACCTACCTAAAGAGATCAGGATAACGTTGCCCGAAGCCGAAAATACCTCTGCTCCTGTATGGAAAAATCCTCTTTACCAGAAAATAGGTATCGGAGTTTTGGCTTTTTTCATTGTTTGCATGGTTCTGGTTCTGGTTATCCGGCGGAAAAGGAGTAAATCATCATCAATTAAACAACAGATACAATCACCTGCTGCGCCAAGGACTGAAGTAAAAAAGGTTGCCGCGCCTGTTGCCCAGGAGGTACCGTTTGCTGCTCCAACCTTGCCATCACAGTCACCTTCGCCAAAATTCTGCCCCCAGTGCGGGGCGGCGTTTACTCCCGGTAAGAGATTCTGTGGGAAATGCGGGTACAGAATTCCTTCGTGATTTTATAAATTTTAAACTTATATCTCAGTAGTTTTCAACAACTAAAGAATTTTAGTTAACAAAATGAAATAAAAGCTATTCCAGGAGTTTGAACCATGAAAACGATTAATGAATTCCGCCTTCCTCTACTGGTGCTTTTTGGCTCCATGATTATTGTTCTATTCACCAGTTATGGCAATAAAAAGGCTCATCCCGACCTCAACGAACTTATGGTTGCTGCATTTTTAAAGCAAAACAACAAAGGCGATTTCTCACAACCGGAATTTAAAAAGTACACATTCTATTTTTTACAGGGGGCTACTCTTAAAGGTACCGCTATTACCAGGGATGGTTTTTTCAGTGCTAATGATGTGGCGGCTGCCGGTTTTGGTTATGGATATTCGGAGGAGGGTCCGGCCGAAATGACACCGAAATTCTGGATTTCACACGGTGGTTATTCAGCCGATGTACCCGAAGTACCCGCTTCGCTCAGGCATTTTTATGACCCGACAAAGGACGAAGGCAACCGCTACCTTACTGATATTGCTGATGCAAAGATCATGGGATCGCTGCAAAAGTATGTTTTAACCAATCCTCATACCGATGGGGTTCAATGGGCATTGGGCACGCCAGGCGACCTTTCAGCAGATGTTCAATCGCACCAGTACACATGGGAAAGAGGAAAAGCCTGGATGCAGCTGGCACTCAAAGAAACTGATAAAGACAAAAAGGATGAATATATGGCTAAAGCCTGGCGCTCCCTGGGAGAAACCTTGCATATGATTGCCGACAATGGCTGCCCGCCGCATGTGCGCAACGATGCACACCCCTCGCCGGTATGGGGAAACAATACCTGGTTCGGCGATCCCGATCCTTACGAGGAGTTCATTGATATCATCAGAAGCGAAGACCCGCAGATATTTGTAAATTTTGCGAAAGGCAGCCCCAATTCAGACCTGAAAAACAGTATTGAAAAAATGAATAAAGCTGTTGATATAGCCCATGCATTGGCAGCGTTTACCAACACCAATTTTGTTACCAATGAAACTATTTCGGGAAAGGATAAAAATGGTGTTTCGTGGAGGCAACGTACCCATCCCGGAGATGAGTATAAATCGCCCCTGCTCGAAAACATGAAGTATAATGCTGATAATTATATGTACAGTTTTGCTGCAGGTATAAACCAATGTACTGATCATTATTACTTTGCAGACCTGATACCTAAAATTTGCGATCCGTTTGTTGATATTGAATGCGTAAAATCGCAGGCTAAAGCGCTGTTTCCCAATATTATTGAAGCAGGAAAAAAAGTGATCGGCCTTTATATCCCCAAACTAAGTATCGAAATCAAATCACTGGATAAAGGCTTGTTAAAAGGAGAAATTAAACATAAAACCGATGATGAATATACCAAAGAAATCAAATATTCAGGTGAGGTATTGCTGATAATTAAAGATAAAAGCAACCGCGAAAAAAAGAAGATATCCTTACAGGCAAAAGACGGAATTTTTGAGGAGGACGGATTCAAGCTTGCCAAAGAGGATAAGGCAATTGCAAAAATAGAGTTTGGAGGAGTAACGGTGGAATCACCTGAATTTATGGGTGTTAATGACAATATTTTTGGCACTTACAAGGGTAAATACAACGTCGAAGTATCGGAATCTACGCTTTTAAAAATGCACATGTCCAGGTTAAATCCAAACTTAAATGCCGAAGCAAGGGCCGCCGGAGAATATGACGTAAGGGCAACAGTTAAAAATGAACTTGAAGGGATACAATGGTTAAAGAACGGTGGAAAAGGTGAGTTATCCATTCTATTCACTATTTATGATGCCAAAAAACCAGCTGAATCATTTGCACCCACGACCAACCGGTACTTTGTGCGCAGCGGTGGAAATACAGTATACCTTCCCTATTTTCTTTCGCAAACTACCGATCCGGCTATGGGTAAATGTACAGGCAGTTACACTAATTCGGGTTTTGATGTTCAGGTTGAATCGGAAAACTTAACGTACCAGATAAGGGCGACTTTTTCGGGTACATACCTGAATGGCAGTTGGACGTGCAGTTATTCGGGAAGCCAGCTGGCAAGTGGATCGTTTACAACCGTTAAAATAAACGACTACTCTAATTAGAATGATTTTAAAACGACATAGAAAAACAGCACAAAAAGTACGGCCATGAACTTTTGCACCCATTGTGGAAACCAGCTTAAGCCCGATGCTAAATTCTGCAGCAAATGCGGGCAGCTTGTAAAAGAGGAAGTAAAACCGTTACCGGTAACACCTCCACAACAACCTTTATGTTCAAAATGCGGAACCCCGCTTGTGCCAGGTGTTAAATTCTGCACTACCTGCGGAAGGCCGGCACAAATAGCGACTGTACAACCTCCACCCCCGGTGCGGCCTGCCGCAGCGAATATTCCTCCGGTTCAGGCACCTCCGCCTGTGAGCCTACCTCCACCCCAACGGGTGCAGGCACCGCAATCCGGAGATCCACCGAAAAAGAAGAAAGGTAAAAAAATCCTGGTTTTTGCGGTGAGCGCAATTGTACTGCTTGTAGCTGCCGGAGCCGCATTGTACTTCTTCGGAACCTTCGAACCTAAGGAATCTTCTGCTGACCTGTCGGCTCTGTACGAGGAAGAAAAATACGATAAGGTTAAAATTGACAGCTCTGCTGCAGCAGTCGAAAGTGTTTTCCTTGCAGCAGATACAGTAAAACTCGCCGAGATTTTATCGCCTGCCACCCTGGAACAGAAACGGGAATTTTTCGATGAACTGAAACCGCATATGGCGGCTTTTGGCAACGACTTTAAAACCCGGAAATTTCTTTACGCAACGGCTCGCTTTGCAGTTTACGAATTCAATTCGGCCGATGGCACATTTACCGTTGATTTTTGCCTTGGTGAAGATGGAAAATGGAAATTGATGCGGTTTTAATTCTCTAAAGTCATGAAAACAATCACAGACTTCAGGATTCCCTTGCTGGTTTTGGCAGGCTCTATCATGATCGTTTTGTTTACCAGCTATGGCAATAAAAAAGTGCATCCTGATCTGAATTCACTAATGATTGAATCATTTCTGAAACAGAATAAACAGGGTAGCTTTCAAACAAATAGCTTTAATAATTATTCGTTTAACCTTGAAGGTCTGGGAAAAATAAAAGGAACGGCCGTTACGAAAGACGGTTTGTTCAATGTTAATGATGTTGCAGCGGGGGGTGTAATCGCAGGTATTGGAGCCATGGTCGAAAAAAATGTGGTTGCCATGGTTTATGCTGAAGAAGGACCTGCCGAAATGACTCCCAAACAATGGATCATCACGGGTGGGTATTCGGCTGATGTACCTGAAATTCCAGCCTCGTTACGCCACTTCTATGATCCAACAAGGCCTGCCGGTGATCGGTACCTTACCGACATTACCAATGCAAAAATCATGGGATCGTTGCAGAAATATTCCTTCACCAATCCAAAAACAGATGGCTTGAAATGGGCTTTAGGTACACCCGGCGATAAATCGAATGGCCCCCAGGATCACCAGTATACATGGGAACGCGGAAAACTGTGGATGCAAATGGCCCTGAAAGAAACCAACCAGGATAAGAAAAATGAATATATGGCTTTGGCCTGGCGTTCGCTGGGTGAAACGCTGCATATGATTGCCGATCACGGGTGCCCTCCGCATGTGCGAAATGATGCACATCCTTCACCCCTGTGGGGTAATAATTCCTTATTCGGAAATCCCGATCCATATGAAGAGTTGATGGATATCATTCGTCGCGATTATCCAAACGATTTTATCGCATTTGCCAAAGGTTTACCCGATCCAACTCTGAAACAACAGATTAAAAGTTTTACCAAGGCTGAAGAGATAGCTCATGCCCTGGCTGTTTTCACCAATACCAATTTTGTAACCAATGAGACTATTTCAGGCAAGGACAGAGAGGGAAATTTCAGAGTACAGATAACCCATCCGCAATACCCGTATTTTTCTCCGGTACTCGATCAAATGACTTATGACCCCGTTAGCTACTGCTATGTGTCGTCAACAGGAATAAAACAATGCACCGATCGTTATTATTTCGCCAATATGGTCCCAAAATATTGTGAGCCTTTTGTTGATATTTTCTGTGTGCAATCGCAGGCTAAAGTTCTGGTGCCTAACCTGGTTGAGGCTGGGGCAAATGTGATAAAGCTGTTCATACCAAAATTCACAGTCGAAATAAATTCACTAGAAAAAGGGATTATAAAAGGCTCAATCAGTCATGCCACCGATGATGAATATTTACAGGAAATATTTTATACCGGCAAGGTAACCCTTGAAATCAAAAACAGCAGCAATAAATTGATTGATGAAAAGGATGCGAATGCTCAGGAAGGTGTTTTCGAAACTAACTTAAAGTTGGCAAAGGGTGAAAAAGTTTGTGCAAAAATAGAATTCGGCGGTGTAGAGGTTAGGTCAGATTATTTCGAAGGAAGCGAAACAGGCGATGTTATAGGCATATATCAAGGCACCTACGACATTCAACTCAATGCAGCCAATTGGGCTGAAGCTGATTTTGAGCGGTGGCTGAAAAATACAACTCCGGATAATAATCCTGCAACATGGGAAAGGGAAGTTCAAAACTCAAAAGAATCAAGTGTAGCTCGCATCAATGCCGCAATTGAAAGCCGAAACTATGTTGTGGCCCAGGCTAAAGAATCTCCTAAGATAAAGTTTGAAATAATGAAACCTCAGGATGGAAAGGATTATTACAATATAAGCGGCCTGAAATACACAGTATACAATAGCGCACAATTTATCACAGTGTTTTTGCCGCAGCATCTCACCCCGCTTAAAGACGGAAGCAATCCGGGAACCAGGATAAGCTTTGCAGGTAACGGGTTTACGGCGGTAACCATTGTAGATGATTTCACTTATACCCTTAGCGGTACGTTTGCTGGTAATATGCTTACCGGAAATTGGGTTGCCACTGCCTTCGGGAAAACACTCTGGAGAGCTAGTTTTGCTACACGAAAAACTTTGGATTTAAATTGATACATGCAGCCATGCTCATTAAACTTAACGAAATAGTACGATTCCCGTTATTGTTAATGTCCGGTATATCCCTCATCCTGCTTTTCACCAGCTATGGTAATAAAAAAGTGCATCCTGACCTGAATGCCATGATGGTGGATGCTTTCCTAAAACGGAATAACCAGGGAGAATTTTCATTAAAAGAATTTCAGAAATACACATTCAATTTTGATCAGGCAGATAAGCTGAAAGGGTATGCAGTAGTAAAGAACGGGTATTTCAGCGCCAACGATATTGCCGCAGCTGGTGTAATTGGAGATATTGGGGCCGTAGCTGACAAATACAGCACTATAGATGTTTATTGTGATGAGGGATTAACCGAAAGGACTACTAAACAATGGATAATGGGTGGCGGATTTTCAGCCGATGTGCCGGAAATTCCAGCTTCCCTCAGGCACTTCTACGACCCTACCCGTAATGAGGGTGATCGTTATCTTACAGATATTGCAAATTCGAAAGTGATGGGGACGTTGCAAAAATATGCCTTGTCGAATCCTCACACTGATGGGGTTGAATGGGCGCTTGGCAAGCCTGGCGATCTTTCCGCAGATGCACAATCGCACCAGTACACCTGGGAACGCGGAAAGATGTGGATGCAAATGGCACTCCATGAACTTAAGAAAGATAAAAGGAATGAGTTTATGGCCAAGGCCTGGCGATCACTTGGCGAAACCCTGCATATGATTGCCGATAACGGTTGCCCGCCTCATGTAAGGAATGATGCTCATCCCTCCCCCGTTTTGGATTATGATACCTGGTTCGGGGATGCTGATCCCTATGAAGAACTGGTGGATATTATCCGTCGCGACAATGAAAAAACATTTAATGAATTGGCTTCCGGCATTCCCGATGCAACCCTCAAACAGCAGTTTAGGGACTTTAAGAGCGTTAGGGAAATTGCGCATGCATTGGCTGTTTTTACAAACACAAATTTTGTTACCAACCAAACCATTTCAGGAATTGATAAATACGGAAATGAGAAGAAGCAAATAACCCATCCTGATTTTGCATATACCTCGCCCTTACTGCAAAATATGACCTACAATGAATCAGATCACGCCTATTATTCATCCATTGGTATTAAGGAATGCGTTGACCGCGAATACTTTGCGAAGTATATACCCAGAATGTGTGAACCCAAAGTGGATATGGAATGTGTAAAATCGCAGGCAGCAGTTTTGTTTCCTAATATCATTGAAGCAGGAACCAATGCAATCAGGCTGTTTATTCCGAAACTAAAAGTTGAAATCAAATCGGCTGAAAACAATATTGTGAAGGGTGCGATTTCGCACATTGTGGATGATGAATATCCAGAATTAATAGCATATTCCGGAACCGTTACACTTCAACTTAAGGATAAGAATTTCAGGATAAAGAACGAGGTTGAAGTGGTTGCTCATGAAGGGCTGTTTGAATGCAAAGAACTTTCTTTTGGGGAAGAGGGTGATAAAGTATCAGCTTACATTGAATTCGGTGGCGTTAGCGTTCAATCCGAGCAATTTGAGTGTGGAAGTGCAGAAAAGGAATTTGCTAAATTGCCTTATTTTTATATAACTATTGAGGATGCCATGTCAGATTATAGTACCGGAAATCCTGACCATGACCAATGGTATCAAACACTAGTCAATGGGACCTTTGGACATACATTTGGAATTGTTAATGATGAGTTGAAATGGTCGGGGAACAATTTTAGCACAACCGGTTCCTGCACTGTGGGTGCTTTCCAGTATCAATGGAGAATCAACGGAAATGTTTCAAATTCTCAACCTGTCAAGATAAATGGAGACGTGTTTTGGCATAAAAATGATAAATATTTCTCATGGGATTATACCTTCAAATTCAAAAATATTCCGGTAAAAAGTCCTTCAATGTCAGAGTTTTATGTAAAAGCAGAAGGAGAATCTTTAATTTCATACCTTTCACCTTACAGAGTGAACCTTTCTGGTCCGAAGGAAACTGTAACTTGCGGTATCAATTACAGTAAAGGCGGATTAATCAAGATTGGATTTTGTGGAAATCCTCCAAACTGAAATTAAGATCAATGAGTGATGTTGAATAATAACAATCGATCCATGAACTTTTGCACCAACTGCGGAGCCCAACTTAAACCCGATGCCCGTTTCTGCGGCGGTTGCGGCGCCAGCATCAATCTGCCGGCAGCAAGTCCCGCCTTGCCCGGACAAATGAATTCTGGTTCTAACACCGGATCGGAAAACGCAGGTTTCACCACTGATTCATTTACCATGAAAAACTCCCAACGCCGTATTGTCCGGCTCTGGGTTATCCTGATGTTTGTGTTTATGTTCCTCATTTTTCTGCCCTCCCTCATAGGCCTCGATGGTATGGATGGCGGATTTGCCCTGGGGTTTGTCTCTTTCTTCATGGTGATCATGAGTGTTGTGGTTATACTGATATACCGGTCAAGGGCAAAGCAACTCGACAGGATATTGGCAGGAGAAGGTCGTTTGGCTGTGTGGCAGTATGAACCTTATGAATGGGAAAAATTTACCTCAATTGATTTCGAAGAAGAAAAGAAAGCCAAGAAATTCCTGTTTCTTCTCATATCAGCGATATGCGTTATTGTAGGAGTCATACTTTTAGTCCTGGTAAAGGATATACTCATACTTTACATATCGCTGGCAATTATTCCTGTGGTGGCAATTCCCGCCTTCCTGGCGCCACGTATGCGCTATAATAAACTGAAGAAATCGGAAGGCAAGGTTCTCATCTCCGAAAAAGGTGTAATTGTCGGCCGGATGTTTCACCTGTGGGTTAAGCTGGGGGCCCGCCTCGACCAGGTAGTGCTGGTTACCGATGAGTACCCTCCTATTCTTGAGTTTTACTATTCGATGCCAACACGTAACGGCAGGCAGGAAGAAGTGGCGCGTGTACCGGTTCCTTCCGGCAAAATGGATGAGGCAGAACGGATAGGGGAATATCTAACGAAAAAACTTGGGTGAGAAAACCAGATTTATAGAAAATTTTTAAAAAGTTGTGCTTTCCCCCTATTTTTACGTAAAAATCGTTAGGCTCATTCCTTAAATTGCTCATAAAACAAGCGAGTCTTGATACCTTAAAATATTTCTGAATCACAAACAAATCCTCATTCTATTCATATTAAAATGAAACCAAGAAATCTCCTGATTTTACTTTATTTATTCCTATCATGTAGAATCGTTTTTGCTCAAGAAGAATTAAAACCAGCATATATAATTGTCAATCAATTTGATACAATAAAAGGAATTGGCAATATGAGTAAAAACCAAGAGTATTGTTGGTTTAAAAAATTAGGTGCTGATGATATTGCCACATATCTGCCCAACGAAATCGACGCGTTCAGAATCGTAGGCGGAAAATATTATGTTTCCCGAAAAATAGAAGAAACGGATAGAAAATTGGTTTTTCAAAAATGGTATTTCCTTGAATTTCTGGTTGATGGCGAAATTAATTTGTTAACCATTCAACACTCTATAAGATTCTTCATTGAAAAAGAGAATAAAGGTCTGGTAGAATTGGTAGATGAAACAAAAAATCTTAAGAATCGCGGCGGTATGAGTTATTCAGTCAAAAATAACAAATATATAGGATATCTCAAACTCTATATGTCGGAAGCGCCAGAACTTTCCCCGAGAATTGAAAAAATGGATTATTTAAATCAGAGAGATTTGGTTAAGCTATCGGTTGATTACCACAATGCTGTTTGCAACAAATATGAATGTATTAATTATACAAAAAACCTGCCGAATGTTAAATATATGCTTGAAGTTCTTTCGGGAATGACACGCTATAATTCATTTTATAGTCCGCAAATAGGTGTTTTGGTCCATATAGGATGCCCTTTTATAAATGAAAATCTATTTGTTAAGACAGGGTTCATCTATTCAGAAAGGCCTTATTACCTAAGGCAAATCTATAATATCGGATCAAATCCCGATCTTACACAACACGAATACAGAATTAAACTTCCTTTTAGTTTGCAGTATGTTTTCGGTAAGAAACATTTCAAACCAACCATAGCCTTTGGTTTGCCTGCCGGAATACCAATAACTTCTGTTCAGGGAGGTTTTATTTACTCTGTTACCAATAGATTTGAGATTAGCTGTAGCGGGTCTATAGATGGATTATTTCATACTGTTTACTATTCAGCTGAGGAGACTTTTAATAACAAGTTGGGCCATTCACTAAATTTTGGATTAATGTACCAGATTAAATAATCTGAAAAAATTAAAAGAGAAGCTGTCATTTATGTGAAATCTCCTCTTTTAACTTGCTATCCTATCCATTTTATGAATTCTTCAACTGCATCACCCTCCGGTGTATGCTTGACAGATAATTGACCAGGGTGATGTAACGGTTGGCTGCAGGAGCAATAAGCACTTTGCCGGTACCGGTAAACGTATTTACAATGCCTTCACCTGAAATCATCGAACCGAAAATACCTTTGCTTGCTTTGGCAACCGTGAGCTGCACACTGGATTGCCGTGCTACGGCTATAGAGCCGTCAACCACCAGCTTGCCATTATTCAGCTCTATGGTTTCCAGCGGCCCGTTCGAAAGTATAATAACTTTTCCGTAACCATTGACTTTGGTTTGGAAGAATCCTTCTCCTGAAAACAGCCCGGACATTGATTTGTTGGTGAACGAACCAATTTCAATTCCCATTTCCGAAGCATAGT
>DAONEL010000018.1:0-30146 GCA_035403045.1 Bacteroidales bacterium | reverse complement strand
GAAATCATTGAAAGAGCTAAATAATTATGATACAGCAGGAATCAAGACTTACGGTAGCCGATAACAGCGGTGCAAAAGAAGTACTCTGCATCAGGGTACTTGGTGGAACCCGCCGGCGCTACGCCTCCGTAGGCGACAAGATCATCGTATCGGTGAAAAACGCCCTCCCCTCGGGCAACATCAAAAAAGGTGTTGTTGCCAAAGCGGTCGTCGTCAGGACAAAAAAGGAAATCCGCCGTGTTGACGGATCCTACATCCGTTTCGACGACAATGCCGTTGTGTTGCTCAACAACGCCGGCGAAATGATCGGAACCCGTATTTTCGGGCCCGTAGCCAGGGAACTTAGGGAAAAACAGTATATGAAAATTGTTTCACTCGCACCAGAAGTGCTTTAACACTAAGCTATTATGAGCAAACTCCATATCCGTAAAGGCGATAATGTAAAGGTTCTGGCCGGCGATTCAAGAGGTAAAACCGGTAAGGTACTAGAAGTGGATGTTGAAAAATTTAAGGCTATCGTTGAAAACGTTAACCTCGCCACAAAACATACCAAACCCAATGCCAAGAACCCGAAAGGCGGCATACTCAAACAGGAAATGCCGATCAACCTTTCAAATCTCATGGTCCTCGATGCCAGCGGCAAAGCAACACGCACCGGCCGTAAGCTTGATACCAAGACCAATAAAAGTGTACGTGTATCCAAAAAAACAGGGGAGGTAATTAAATAATGAACTACTCAGCCCGCCTCAGAGATAAATACTATGCTGAAATTGTCCCGGCACTGAAGGAACAGTTCCAGTATAAAAACAATATGCAGGTTCCCAAACTGGCTAAGATCTCCATTAACCAGGGATTAGGTTCCGCCATCGCCGACAAAAAGCTCCTCGAAGTAGGACTTACCGAAATGACAGCTATTGCCGGTCAAAAAGCCGTTGCAACAAAATCACGCAAGGACATTTCAAACTTTAAACTGCGCCGCGGAATGCCTATTGGCGCCCGCGTTACCCTTCGCGGTGAAAAAATGTACGAATTCCTTGACCGTCTTATTTCAGTTGCTATTCCCCGTATCCGCGACTTCCGCGGTATTAACGAAAAAGGCTTCGACGGACGTGGTAACTTTACCATGGGCATCACTGAACAGATCATATTTCCCGAGATCGTAATCGACAAGGTGATGAAGATCAATGGCATGGACATCACTTTTGTGACCACAGCCAAGACCGACAAGGAATGCCTGGCATTACTCAAAGAATTCGGAATACCTTTCAAGAAATAACCATACAAACATGGCAAAAGAATCCATCAAGGCACGTGAAGTAAAAAGGCAAAAAATGGTTGCCAAATATGCTGCTAAAAGAGCCGCTCTTAAAGCTGCCGGTGATTATACAGCATTGCAGAAACTGCCAAAAAATGCATCACCTGTTCGTTTGCACAACCGTTGCAAAATCACAGGCAGGCCTAAAGGCTACATGAGGCAGTTCGGCATTTCGCGTATCAATTTCCGTTTCATGGCCCTCGAAGGCCTGATCCCCGGAGTGCGCAAAGCCAGCTGGTAAAAATATTCAATCAGAAATTACTAACAGAATCAATAACAATGTTCACAGATCCCATTGCAGATTATCTGACCAGAATAAGGAATGCCGTGATGGCCAACCACAGGGTTGTAGAAATTCCTGCATCTAATCTCAAGAAGGAGATCACCAAGATCCTTTTCGACCAGGGATATATCCTTAACTACAAGTTTGAGGAAGAAACCCGGCCAGGAATTATCAAGATCGCCCTCAAGTATCATCCTGTAACAAAACAATCAGCCATCACTCAACTCGAAAGAGTGAGCAAACCAGGCTTACGCCGTTATGTTGGTGCCGAAAAGCTTCCCCGCGTGCTGAACGGACTGGGTATAGCAATCGTGTCAACATCCAAAGGGTTGATGACTGAGAAAGAAGCCCGCAAACTTGGTGTAGGCGGTGAAGTAATTTGTTACGTTAGCTAATATAGGAGGAAAGTAGCATGTCGAGAATTGGAAAATTACCGATCACAGTTCCTGCGGGCGTTCAGATTACTATTTCGGATAAAAACCTGGTTACCGTAAAAGGTAAACTTGGAGAACTTAACCAACAGGTTGATCCCGATATTACCGTGAAAGTTGAGAACGGACATATGCTTGTGGAACGCCCCACTGATCAGAAAAGGCATCGTTCAATGCACGGATTGTACCGCTCACTGCTGGCCAACATGGTTAAAGGTGTAAGCGAAGGATTTAAAGTTGAACAGGAATTGGTAGGTGTTGGTTACAAAGCAGTCGCCACAGGGCAGATTTTAGAGCTCTCCCTGGGTTATTCGCACAATATCATCTTTGAGATGCCTGCCGAAATCACGGTTACAACTGTTACCGAACGTGGTAAAAACCCTTTGATCACGATGGTTTCGCACGACAAACAGCTCATCGGACAGGTTGCGGCAAAACTGCGCTCGTTCCGCAAGCCAGAACCGTACAAAGGAAAAGGTGTGAAGTTTGTAGGCGAAGTCCTCAAGCGCAAAGCCGGTAAATCAGCATCCGATAAATAATCATTGAGAACAGCAAAATACCCATAAGCAATGTCTTTCAAGGTAGATAAAGAATATAGAAGGCTTAAGATCAAGCAGCGCGTGCGCAAAACGCTGTCGGGAACACCCGAGCGTCCTCGTCTCACGGTTTTCCGCAGCAACAAGGAAATCTATGCCCAGGTTATAGATGACCAGGGTGGAAAAACACTTGTCAGCGCTTCAACCCGCGTAAAAGGAGTAGCATCCCAGAAAGGGACAAAAACCGAAAAGGCACAACTGGTTGGAAAACTGGTAGCCGAACGCGCCCTCGAAGCCGGAATAAGTTCCGTAGTTTTCGACCGCAACGGTTATTTATATCATGGTAGAATCAAGGCTTTGGCTGAAGCAGCTCGCGAAGGCGGCCTTAAATTTTAACAACGACTATGGCAAACGCAAATATTAAAAGAGTAAAATCGAGCGAGATCGAATTTAAAGACAGGCTCGTCGCCATTCAGCGCGTTACTAAAGTAACCAAAGGGGGCCGTACTTTCAGCTTCTCAGCCATCGTGGTTGTTGGAAATGAAAATGGTGTTGTTGGCTATGGACTTGGTAAAGCCAAGGAAGTGCAGGCAGCAATCTCAAAAGGTATCGATGACGCCAAGAAAAACCTTATTAAGGTTCCGGTTCTCAAAGCAACCATTCCGCATGAACAATACGGTAAATATGGCGGAGCACTGGTGTTCCTGAAACCTGCCGCTCCCGGTACCGGTGTTATAGCCGGCGGTGCTATGCGTGCAGTTCTTGAAAGCGTTGGTGTTAAGGACGTGCTTGCAAAATCAAAAGGTTCGTCAAACCCTCATAGTGTTGTAAAAGCAACTATCGATGCTCTTTCACAGATGAAGGATCCATACACTATCGCTCAATTGCGCGGTGTTTCGCTCACAAAGGTGTTTAATGGTTAAACAGCTAAAAGTTATTGAGATGAAGAAAGTAAGAATCACCCAGATAAAAAGCGGCATTAAACAACCTGAACGTCAGAAACGTACTCTCAAGGCACTGGGTATCACCAAAATGAACCGCCCTGTTGAAGTTGAAGCCACACCGCAGATCAACGGCATGATCAAAGCTATCAGCCACCTGCTTAAAGTTGAAGAAATTTAATTGTAAACCCATTTCAGAAAATACTACTATGGATCTCAGCAATCTCAAACCAGCCGAAGGATCGGTGAAAACATCGAAACGTGTTGGCAGGGGACAAGGTTCCGGCCGCGGTGGCACTTCCACACGCGGGCACAAAGGAGCTCAGTCACGTTCGGGCTACAGCAAAAAAGCAGGTTTCGAAGGTGGTCAGATGCCTTTATACCGCCGCGTTCCCAAATCAGGGTTTAAAAATTTCAATCGCGTAGAATACAGCGGAATAAATATCGATGTTCTCCAGAAACTGGCAGAAACAAAGGGCATAACAACTATTGATCCTGAAACACTGCGTCAGAACGGACTGCTTGGCAAAGGTGACCTGCTCAAAGTGCTCGGCCGTGGTGAACTTAAGTCGAAATTAAATGTTACTGCCCACGCCTTTTCGGCAAAAGCTATTCAAGCCATCGAAACCGCTGGTGGAACCGCAACAAAACTCTGACAATGAAACGATTCATCCAAACGCTTCGGAATATTTACAAGATAGAGGAACTCCGTAAAAGGATTCTCTACACACTTGGAATCATTGTACTTTACAGGCTTGGTTCATATGTTGTGTTGCCCGGTATCGATCCAAACCAGTTGGCTTCATTGCAGAACCAGGGTAAAGAAGGCCTCCTCGGATTGCTCAATATGTTCTCGGGAGGTGCTTTCAGTAACGCATCCATTTTCGCACTTGGTATTATGCCATACATTTCGGCATCTATCGTAGTGCAGTTGCTCGGTATGGCAATTCCATATTTCCAGAAGCTGCAAAAGGAAGGTGAAAGCGGACGTAAGAAGATCAACCAGATTACCAGGTATCTTACCGTTGTTATTGTTGCTCTTCAGGCTCCCGCGTATATCACTAACCTGATATCGCAACTTCCTGCCCAGGCAATTACTCCTTTCGATCCCAATATTACGATGCCCGGGACATTTTTCTGGGTATCTTCGGTTATCATCCTCATTTCAGGTACTATGTTCGTAATGTGGCTTGGTGAAAAAATTACCGATAAAGGAATCGGGAATGGAATTTCGCTCATCATTATGATAGGTATCATGGCAAGATTACCATTCGCCCTTTTTGGTGAATTTATTTCACGTATGGAACAAAAAGGGGGCGGACTTGTGATCTTCCTTGTTGAACTGGTGGTCCTGGTGTTGGTAATTCTACTCTGTATCCTGCTCGTGCAGGGAACAAGGAAAATTCCCGTACAATATGCAAAACGCATTGTTGGAAACAAACAATACGGTGGTGTCAGGCAGTATATCCCGCTGAAGGTTAATGCTGCAGGTGTTATGCCAATCATTTTTGCACAGGCAATCATGTTCCTTCCTCTGACCATTGCCGGTTTTGCAAACAGCGATTCTCTTCGGGGATTTGCTGCCACCTTTACTAATATGAATGGTTTCTGGTACAACTTTGTTTATGCATTAATGATTATCGCCTTTACTTATTTCTATACAGCTATCACGGTGAATCCAAACCAGATGGCTGAAGATATGAAAAAGAACGGTGGTTTCATTCCCGGTGTAAAGCCTGGAAAGAAAACGGCTGACTTCATAGATAACGTAATGTCGAGAATTACTCTCCCCGGATCGATATTTCTCGCTTTGGTGGCTATCATGCCAGCCCTCGTGAGGATGACCGGCGTTAACAGCCAGTTTGCACAGTTCTATGGCGGTACCTCTTTGCTGATCCTTGTTGGTGTTGTTTTGGATACACTTCAGCAAATTGAAAGCCATCTGTTAATGCGTCACTACGAAGGCCTCACTAAATCAGGCCGTATCAAAGGGCGCTCATCCTATGCATCAGCTTACTAATCTGTTGAAACAGGATTTATAATGGCCCTGGTAAAAACAGACCTTGAAATAGAGAAGATTCGTAAAAGTTCTTTGCTTGTTGGTGAAACGATAGCAGAAGTGGCTCGCCACCTCAGGCCCGGTATCACAACTTTGGAAATCGACAGGATTGCTTATGAATTCATTAGAGATCATGGAGCATTACCTGCTTTCAAAAATTATCACGGTTACCCGGCTACCCTTTGTATTTCAGTTAATGAAGTAGTGGTGCACGGTATTCCTGGTAAATATGAATTGAAGGACGGTGATCTGGTTTCGGTGGATTGTGGTACAATTATCGACGGCTACTATGGTGATTCGGCTTTCTCTTTTGGGATCGGTGATATGAAACAAGAGGTTGTTGAACTCATGACCAGGACAAAAGAATCCTTATACAAGGGAATTGATGTAGCAGTTTTTGGAAAAAGGGTTGGAGATATCGGTTATGAAGTTCAAAGCTATGTTGAAAGTTTCGGGTATTCAGTGGTTCGCGATCTTGTTGGACACGGACTTGGATCCAGCCTTCATGAAAAGCCGGAGGTTCCTAACTATGGCAAACGTGGAACCGGACCGAAACTGGAAGAAAACATGGTGATCTGTATTGAGCCGATGATCAATTTAGGAAAAAAAGGGATATCACAAGACCGTGATGGCTGGACCATCAGGACTATAGACCAGAAACCATCGGCCCATTTTGAACACGCTATCGCAATTCGCAAGGACAAGGCTGATCTTCTGTCGAGTTTTGATGCAATTGAACAGGTTACAAACCATAACATACTGATAATAAAGTAAGAATGGCTAAACAATTGGTAATTGAACAGGACGGTGTCGTGAAGGAATCACTTGGTAATGCCATGTTCAGGGTTGAACTTGAGAATGGACATACCATAACGGCACACATCTCGGGGAAAATGAGAATGCACTACATTAAAATTCTCCCCGGTGATAAAGTAAAAATAGAGATGTCGCCGTATGATCTTACCAAAGGAAGAATAATCTTCCGCTACAAATAAAAGAAACAGATAAATAACAATAATAAACAGCACAAGCAATGAAAGTCAGAGCATCCGTCAAGAAAAGAACGCCTGATTGTAAAATCGTACGCAGGAAGGGAAGGATTTATGTGATCAACAAAAAGAATCCTAAATTCAAACAGCGTCAAGGTTAATCATTGAGTAATTCCAAAGCAGTAATAAGATATGGCACGTATTGCAGGTATAGATTTACCGAAGAATAAATGTGGCGAGATCGGGCTTACCTATATTTTTGGTATAGGCCGCAGCTCAGCCCAGCAAATCCTGGATGAAGCGGGTGTTGACCGTAATAAAAAAGTTCAGGATTGGAATGATGATGAGCAGAACAAGATCCGCTCAGTTATCAATGATAAGTATAAAGTTGAAGGTGCTCTCCGTTCAGAGGTGCAGCTCAACATCAAACGACTGATGGATATTGGCTGCTACCGTGGTATCCGTCATCGCCTTGGTTTACCGGTGCGCGGACAGAGTACCAAAAACAATGCCCGCACCCGTAAGGGAAGAAAGAAAACCGTTGCCAACAAGAAAAAGGCTACCAAAGGCTAAAAATTAAAGAATCAAAGCTGAAATAAAATAACTATGGCAAAGACCACCAAAGTTTCGAAGAAAAAAGTCGTCAAAGTAGATGCTGTAGGAAGAGCATACGTATTTGCTTCTTTCAACAACATTATCATTTCCCTTACCAACAGTACCGGGCAGGTTATCTCATGGGCTTCGGCAGGCAAGATGGGTTTCCGCGGCTCCAAGAAGAACACTCCTTATGCTGCCCAGATGGCAGCTCAGGATTGCGCTAAGGTAGCCTATGACCTTGGACTGCGTAAAGTGAAGGTTTACGTGAAAGGCCCCGGGTCAGGCAGGGAATCGGCTATCCGCACTCTTCATACAGCAGGTATCGAAGTTACCGAGATCCAGGATGTTACCCCGCTGCCACACAATGGCTGCAGGCCTCCCAAACGTCGCAGGGTATAATTTGCCGGAAGTTCAGGAATAAAAAATATCAATAACATATACAAACTTAACAGGCTACATGGCACGTTATATTGGTCCAAAGTCGAAAATAGCCCGCAAATTCAAGGAGCCGATCTACGGCCCCGATAAGGCTTACGAAAAGAAAAACTATCCTCCCGGACAACACGGGCAGAATAAACGCAGGCATAAAGTGTCGGAATACGGCACACAGCTTGCTGAAAAACAAAAAGCTAAATACACCTACGGTATTCTGGAAAAACAATTCAAGAACACCTTCCTGAAAGCTACAAGTAAAAAAGGAATTACCGGTGAAATTCTGCTTCAGCTCATCGAATCAAGGCTCGATAACGTTGTTTACCGCCTGGGCATTGCCCCAACGCGTAATGCAGCCCGTCAGCTCGTGAGCCACAGGCATATAACCGTCAACGGCAAAGTTGTCAATATTCCTTCTTACGAATTACTGCAGGGAGATGTAATTGCCGTTCGTGAACGTTCTAAATCACTGGAAGTTATTCAGAACCACCTCACCGGACGTGGCAGCAGGTTCTCGTGGCTTGAATGGGACGAAGCTTCACTTACAGGAAAGTTTATCAACTATCCTCAGCGTGACGAGATTCCTGAAAACATCAAGGAACAACTCATCGTTGAATTGTACTCTAAGTAATCTGATTCCATTTAACGTTCAACCAACAATTAGGATATTTATGGCCATTTTAGCATTCCAGAAGCCCGACAAGGTCATCATGGTACAGGCCGATGAGTTTGAGGGAACTTTTGAGTTCCGGCCGCTCGAACCCGGCTTCGGCATCACAATAGGAAATGCACTGCGCAGGATCCTGCTTTCGTCACTCGAAGGTTATGCCATCACATCAGTACGTATTGATGGTGTTGATCACGAGTTCTCATCCATCAAAGGTGTGGTTGAAGATGTGACGGATATAGTATTAAACCTGAAAAAGATCCGTTTCCGTAAACAGATTGAATCAGAAGAGACTGAAAAAGTAAGTTTTACATTTACCGGTAAGGATATTCTCACTGCCGGCGAAATTGCAAAACATCTCTCAGTATTCCAGGTACTCAATCCCGACATAGTGATATGTCATATGGAACCTAACGTTAAACTCACCATTGAACTGAGCATTAACAAAGGCAGGGGATATGTTCCGGCAGAAGAAAACAAAGTTCCCAATGCACTGCTTGGAACTATCTTCATCGACTCTATCCATACCCCGATCAGAAATGTAAAGTTCACGATCGAAAACTTCAGGGTTGAACAGAAAACCGACTACGAAAAGCTGGTACTTGACATTAAAACCGACGGATCAGTCCATCCTAAGGAAGCTTTGAAAGAAGCCGCCAAGATACTGATTCACCACTTCATGCTTTTCAGTGATGAGAAGATCACTATTGATACCGAAGAAAAAGCAGTAACTGAAGAATTTGATGAAAGTACGCTTCATATTCGTCAGCTGCTCAAAACCAAACTGGTTGATATGGATCTTTCAGTCCGTGCATTGAATTGCCTTAAAGCTGCTGATGTTGAAACACTTGGCGATCTTGTGGCTTTCAATAAAAACGACCTGCTGAAATTCAGAAACTTCGGGAAGAAATCTCTTACCGAACTTGAGGACCTGGTCAAAACCAAAGGCCTTGAATTCGGAATGAATATTGCGAAATACAAATTAGATAAGGAATAAGCGAAATGAGACATCAGAAAGCAATTAACCACCTTGGGCGAACCAGTTCTCACCGCAAAGCTATGCTTTCGAATATGGCAAGCTCACTCATTATGCATAAACGCATACATACAACGCTGGCCAAGGCAAAAGCCCTTCGTACATACATTGAGCCGATAATCACCAAATCGAAAGAAGATTCAACCCATTCGCGCCGTATTGCATTCAGTTACCTGCAGGATAAGGAAGCCGTTACAGAGCTCTTCCGCACGGTTGCTGTCAAAATTGCTGATCGTCCCGGTGGATACACACGTATCCTGAAAACCGGCTTCCGCCTTGGCGATAATGCCGATATGTGTATGATGGAGCTGGTTGATTTCAACGAAAACCTGCTGGCTGCCAAAGAAGCTGCACCCAAGAAAACAACCCGCCGCCGTCGTGGTACCGGTAAAAAAGCTGAAACAACTGCTGTAGCTGAAGAAACTCCCAAAGCAGCAGCACCGAAAGCAAAAACCAAAGCCAAAGCCGCCCCGGTTGCTGAAGTAGAAAAGCCGGAAGAGCCGGTAGCTGAAGCCGAAAACACTGAACCGGATACACCAGTTGACAATAAATAATTACACAAAAATTTAAAAAAAGGATGAAGTTAAATAGTTACTTTATCCTTTTTTTATTTTAACCGACAATTAAAAACATAAAAGTATATGAGTCAGATTGCAAACATTACCGCCCGCCAGATTCTCGATTCGCGCGGGAATCCAACTGTAGAAGTTGATGTTTTTACCTCAAACGGCGTTATCGGCCGCGCTGCTGTCCCCTCAGGAGCTTCAACCGGAGTTCACGAAGCTGTTGAGCTTCGCGACGATGATAAGAGCATTTACCTTGGTAAAGGCGTTCTTAAAGCAGTTCAAAATGTAAATAAAGTGATTGCCGAGGAGCTGAAAGGCTATTTTGTTTCAGAACAGAACGAAATCGATGCCCGGATGATTGAACTTGATGGCACTCCCAATAAAGGCAACCTCGGGGCTAATGCCATTCTTGGCGTCTCACTGGCTGTTGCAAATGCTGCCGCCCAGGAATCAGGACAGTACCTCTACCGTTACGTTGGCGGTGTAAACGCCAATACGCTTCCTATCCCCATGATGAACATCATCAATGGCGGTTCACATGCCGACAACAGCATCGATTTCCAGGAATTCATGATCATGCCGGTTGGAGCGCCTAATTTCAGCGAAGCTTTGCGCATGGGCGCCGAAGTTTTCCACAGCCTGAAATCAGTACTGAAAAAGGCCGGTTATTCTACCAACGTTGGTGATGAAGGCGGTTTTGCACCAAACCTCAAAAGCAACGAAGAAGCTGTAACTGTAATTCTGCAGGCAATTGAAAAAGCAGGTTACAAACCCGGAGTTGACGTGTACATGGCACTTGACCCCGCTTCGAGCGAATATTTCCTTCCGGAAGAAAATGTTTACCATCTCCACAAATCAACCGGCGACAAACTCACACCTGCACAAATGGTTGACTATTGGAAGAGTTGGGTTGAAAAATACCCCATTATCAGCATTGAAGACGGTATGGCTGAAGATGACTGGGATGGCTGGAAACTTATGACAGATGTTTTGGGAAAGAAAATTCAGCTCGTAGGCGACGACCTTTTTGTCACCAATGTTAACAGGCTTCAGATGGGTATTGATAAAGGCGTAGCTAACTCTATCCTTGTGAAAGTTAACCAGATAGGCTCACTCACCGAAACTATCAACGCCGTGAACATGGCTTACCGCAACAGCTATACTGCTGTGATGAGTCATCGCTCAGGCGAGACAGAAGATACCACCATTGCTGACCTTGCCGTTGCCCTGAATACCGGCCTGATTAAAACCGGATCGGCAAGCCGTACCGACCGTATTGCCAAGTACAATCAACTGCTCCGCATTGAAGAAACACTGGGCAGCAGCGCCAATTACCTTGGAAAAGCGTTTAAATACGCCAGGTAATTTTCCTGCTAAATTTACGAAAGGCTCTCTGCGACCAGAGAGCCTTTTCTGTTTTATATAAGCGACTTCTGGAAAACCCTGAAACGCTTGTGAACCGGTAGGCTCAGGCGTTCCATTTCTGCCTGCATCCTTCGGTTGGTTTCAAGTATCAGATGCACTTCGATGAATTCCATTCCGGCTTTTCGGGCAGATTCCACAATGCTGAGACCCATGGCAACTTCGAGACCGAGCCCCTGGAATTCACGCTTCACTGCACCCAACATCAGATCAAGCTGATTGGTATGTCTTTCAGCCCAGAGTAACTGGAAGATTCCTACAGGGAAAAGGTAACCTCTTGATTGCTGAATGCCTTTTGTAAAATTGGGTATCCCGACAATGAATGCTATGACTTGCCCATCCTTAACTACGATTTTAACAAATCTCGGATCAAGAATTGGCATGTAACGATCAGCAAAACCCTGTATTTCTTTATCACCCATCGGCACAAAACCATATAGTTCATCATAGGTTTCATTTACGAGGTTCAATACGGGGACGATATAAGGCCTGAGTTGTTTCTTCGAGGTAAATTCAACAACCTGGTATTCATTTTTATGATTTGTACGCTGGAGTATCCTGTAATAAAGCTGAGGCAGTTCATCCGTGAGCGGGAATCTGTAAATCATACAGTCCACTTCCTTTGAATAACCTTGTTTTAAAAGAAGATCGACAATGTAAGGTGGATTACAGGCTGAGTCGATGATAGGCATATGTGCAAAGCCTTCAACCAGCAATCCCTGGATATCTTTGTCGCTAAATCCGTAAGGCCCGACTATTTTTTCCATGCCATGTCCAATGGCCCATTTTTCGATAAATCCAATGAGAGCAACACTGATTTCCTGATCATTATAGCAATCGAAATAACCGAAGCGTGCATTATGTTCAGAATGTAACTGATTGTAAGTGTTATGGATGATGCCCATGATACGCCCGACAGCTTTCCCGTCTTTCCAGGCGAGCAACATGATTGTATCGCAGCCCGTAAACGAAGCATTCTTTTTCGGATCGAAGAAATTCCACTCATCCATATAAATCGGGGGAAGGAAATTTTTCTCCCCGGTGTGAATTGTTGCTGGTAAATGAATGAATTGCCTTAACTCTTTGCGGGTTCTGACTTCTTTTATTTCTATGGACATTCTGTTACGTTAACGGAGGGTTATGAAATTATTAATTGACGGTGAACACAGCAAATATAAAGGTTAATGAGATGAAAATAATAATGCCAGAGCGTTAAAAGTTATAAGTATAATAAATCCAATGAATTACATTAATATGTGGCGTTCAGGATTAATCTGACATATAAACGATCATATGTCTGATTCATATATGCATTCATCAGGTGAACCTGATAGATCTGAATCTGTGAAAACATTCATCTAATATCATTTGGGTTAGGTAACAAGATTCACGGTTAACCAAATAAGCTTATTTTTGTTACTTATATAAATAAATTTCGACATATGACGTATAATGGTGAGCACCTATTACCTGGCATAGTTGGACAAGGATTTATTTGGATGAGTTTGACAGCTTTGGCAATATCTGCTGTTTTGTTTCTTCCGGTATTCAGCAAAGGGAATAATTCATTACGGGCAATTAAGGCTGCACAAACAGCGTTTTACCTTCATTTCGTTTCACTTCTCGGAGCCATAGCGGCACTATATTACATCATTGGAAATCATTATTTTGAGTATTCGTATGTTTGGCAATATTCATCAAAAGATATGCCCTTTAAATTCATGATTTCCTGTTTCTGGGCAGGGCAGGAGGGCAGCTTTCTCATATGGGCGTTCTTCCAGGGATTGTTGGGTATATTTCTCTTGCTGAATGCACGGGAATGGAAAAACTGGGTAATGCCTGTATATGCAGTCGGGCAGCTTTTCCTGCTTACAATGGTACTTGGAGCTGAAATTTTTGGTTTTAGGATCGGAGGAAGCCCGTTTGCATTATTGCGTGAAATGCCACAAAACCAAGGACTTGACTTGTTCAATAATCCTGATTATCTTAAAATGATAACTGATGGTAACGGTTTAAATCCGTTGCTTGAAAATATCTGGATGATCGTTCACCCACCAGCCTTGTTTCTGGGGTACGCAGTTACTTTAATACCATTTTCCTATGCTGCGGCTTCGCTCTGGAAGAAGGAATATCATGCCTGGCTCAAACCAGCCATAAAATGGACACTCGCTGCATTACTAACACTCGGGTTTGGTATAATTCTCGGAGGACGGTGGGCTTATGAATCATTGACTTTTGCTGGTTTCTGGGCCTGGGATCCGGTTGAAAATGCTTCACTCGTCCCCTGGCTTTTCCTCGTGGCAACACTCCACATGATGATTATTGCTCACAAGCGCCAGCATTCCTACTCCACAACATATCTTTTTACTATACTGGCTTGGGTAATGGTGGTTTATGCAACTTACCTTACCCGCAGTGGTGTGCTGGGTGAAACATCAGTTCACTCTTTTGGTGACAGCGGCAAATCTATGCAGATGCTCATCTTTAATGCATTATTCTTAATTATACCTCTTATTCTCCTTGTAATCAGACAACGAAATTTTCCGAAAAAAGAAACTGATGAATTGTTTTCCAAGGAATTCTGGATGCTTATCGGCTCAGTAATTGTTGTGCTTTCAGCATTTCAGGTCATTGTAACCACATCAGTGCCGGCATTGAATAAGGTTTTTAATACCAACATTGCCCCTCCGGTGGATAATGTGGGCTATTACAATACGTGGCAACTGCCTTTTGCCCTGCTTACAGGTATTTTGATAGCAATAAGCCAGTTTATGGTGTATGGTAAAACTCAGCCGAAACCTTTCTGGAGAAAGACAACGCTTTCAGCTGTTATAGCACTGGTCATGACTGTATTAATTTCACTCGGTGACCATATTACCCGATTTGACCATGCTGCCCTTTTGTTTGCCATGCTGCTGGTTGCAGTGGTTTCAACAGAGGTTATAATCAGGTATTTCAGCAGGACAAACAATATAGGAGCATCGCTTACTCATGCAGGTTTTGCCATTTTTATGACAGGGGTAATACTGGCATTCAGCAATTCACAGATTATTTCGAAAAAC
Source organism: Bacteroidales bacterium (assembly GCA_035403045.1). Classification (GTDB taxonomy): domain Bacteria; phylum Bacteroidota; class Bacteroidia; order Bacteroidales; family UBA4417; genus UBA4417. The sequence goes on along the minus strand of DAONEL010000018.1, from coordinate 15,810 downwards.
ACTTCCGGTTTTGACCTTGGCCAGGAGAAAGAAAACGCTGAAAATCTTGTGCTCTTCAAAGGCATGACTCAACCGATGGGTAACTATTACGTGACCTATTCATCACAGGAAACAAAGGGAAGAGAGACATTTTACCGCCTTGATTTTGTAAAAAAGGCTGATTCCGCCACAGGAAAGATTGCATTTTCAGTCTTCCCTTCGGTGAACAGGAACATGCGAATGGGAAATGTGTATAATCCTGATACAAAACATTTTTTGGGTAAGGATATTTACACCTATATCAGTTTTGCCCAGCAATCGGAAGCGAAAGCCGATGCCGAAGGATATGTTAGCCGTTCATTTGAAGAAATGGATATGCATGATTCCATTGTGTTCTCGCGCAGTTTTATCATTCTTGATACCATTGATGCCAGGATGGAAGGAGAGGATATAAACAATATCAGCATTACCGCACGTTTCAGGATACTGAGCATGCAGCACGGCAAGCTTTCAGCGTCAATCAGTTATAAACTTGTGAATGGAGAATTGGTTCGTGATGACGCTACTGTTGAACCACTTGGATTAAAAATACGTTTCGAAGGAGTTTCCGAAAAGTCACGTGCCATTAAGGTTGGTTTCTATGAGAAAAGTCAGGATTTCATTGTGATAAAAGCAGTAATTTTCCCTTTTATGGTTGTTCTTTGGGGCGGTACGGTAATTATGTTCGGAGGTCTTATCTTTGCAATATATCGCAGGTTGCGCCGGACCAAGACTGTTGCACTGTCTGAATAATAATGATGATATGCGGTTATGGTATTGATATAAAGCCTGTTATGATTAAAATCACATTTATCGGAGCAGGGAATGTAGCCTGGCACCTTTCACAGGCTTTCTTCAAACGGGGCTTTAAGATTGAGCAGGTCTGGAGTCGCACTATGGCTTCAGCCGGAGCGCTGTCTCAACTGGTTGATGCCCAGCCAATAGATAAATTTACTCACCTGGCGCGACATGATGGCGTTTTTATCATCAGCCTGAATGATGAGGCTGTGCCTCAGGTGATCAGGAATCTCAAGTTGCCTGGTAATCTTGTACTTCATACATCCGGCACCATTGAAATGAATATACTTGACTCGATATCGTCCGATAATGGTGTTCTATACCCTCTTCAAACATTCACAAAAGGCATTCCTTTAAAAATTCAAAAGGTTCCGGTTCTCATTGAAGCTTCTTCATCACAGCAACTGGAATTGATCAGATCGCTCGCATCTTCAATTTCAGAGATTGTTTATCCTGCAAATTCAGAAGTGAGGTCGAAGATTCATGTTGCAGCGGTTTTTGCAAATAACTATACAAACTACATGTATGCTGTTGCATCTGAATTGCTGGCTGGATCAGGTTTTAATCTCGATTTGCTGCGACCCCTGATTGAGGAAACCTCGCGGAAAGCAATGGAAGCGGAGCCGGTAAACCTGCAAACCGGACCTGCCCGCAGGGGTGATATCGAAGTCATCAGGAAACATCTGGGTTTACTTGCTTCAAAACCCGAATATGCCGAAATTTACCGTCTCTTAGCCCGGCAAATCCTCAATAAATATAACCCTGGTTCAACAAAAGATGCTGAATTATAAAGAATTACTGCTAAAAGTGAATACATTCATTTTTGATTATGATGGAGTACTCACCAATGGTACAGTGCTGCTCATGAGCAATGGCGATGCCCTGCGCACGGCCAATGTGAAAGATGGATACGCATTGCAACTGGCGATAAAGAAGAATTATCGCATAGCAATTATATCAGGAGCTTACTCCGAATCGGTAAAGCGCCGGTTCGAAGCTTTGCGGGTTGATGATGTATTCCTGGGTGTCGATAAGAAAATTGAAGTTTATGATGAATATCTGAAGCAACACCACCTCGATCCCGAGCATGTCCTTTATATGGGCGACGATATTCCCGATTATGAAATTATGCTCAAGGCAGGTGTTCCTACTTGTCCGGCCGATGCTGCCGAAGAAATTAAATCAGTGGCTAAATATATTTCTCATTTCGAAGGAGGCCGGGGCTGTGTGCGTGATGTGATTGAACAGGTATTGAAAATACAGGGAAAGTGGATGAACGACGATGCCTATCATTGGTAGCCCAAGGCCCGTTCTGCAAACTGATTTTATCCATCACTCTATCTTTCAATCTCATGCAGTTGTAGCTAATGTCCATTTAAATTGTTATGCTGTCATTCCGTACTGCTCTGCAACTAATCCGTTTTCCTAACCTTGTAATTATCGCAGCTACTTTATTGGCAGTGAGATATCTGGCAATTGTTCCGGAACTTCTGGTACTGGGAATATCGCCGGAAATGAGTGCAACAGAATTTATGCTGGTTGTCGCAAATTCAATGATCATAGCTGCTGGGGGATATATTCTGAATGACGCATTTGACATTGAAATTGACCGGATAAATCATCCCGAAAGGCAGGTGATCGGAAAACTGCTTTCGCGAAATCAAGGAATACAGATCGCCCTGATATTATTAATGTTAGCACTCTGTATAGGAGTTCTGGTTTCTATCCTCATGGCTTCTGTTTTACCTGCAATTGTTTTCCTGATTGCAATACTTGTGGTTTGGTGGTACGCTGCGAAGCTAAAAAAAACATTGATTTGGGGGAATCTTGCCGTTGCCAGTATGACTTCTGCTACCATTGGAATGATCTGGCTTTTCGAACTTGACGCTACAGGGTTATTACAGAATTCTCAGATTCATACTGGATTTCTTAACAGTATCATCATGGCCGTTATGATTTTTGCCGGAGGGCTGAACCTTGTCAGGGAGATCGTAAAAGACATTGAAGATATTCTTGGTGATAAGGAAGTAAACTGTCATTCATTGCCTGTTGTTGCCGGAATCAAAACCTCCATAAAAGTAGTAAACGTCCTGACGATTCTCATGCTGCTTGTTTTGACAGTGTGCTTAGTGTGGCTCTTGAATGAAGATCTGAAATATGTTTCTGTGTGGCTGATGGTGATGGTTGTTGTACCGCTTTTAACTTTCTTGTGGCAGGTGAATCGGGCTGAAAATAAGCAGGATTATCACAGGTCAAGCTCATTCCTGCGATGGATCATGGTGTTTGGACTGGTGTCATTGGTTGTGTTAAGGCTTAACCTTCTGGCGCTGGCTAATGTTTAAACTCATCTGACAATCATGGATATAAGTAAATATAATTTCCTGCTAGGTTCAAAATCGCCGCGAAGGCAGCACCTGCTCAAAGAACTTGGCCTTAACTACACTGTCGTCAATACAGATGTTGAAGAAGATTATCCCCTGCAACTCAGAGGTGCTGAAATAGTTCGCTACCTGTGCAAACTGAAGGCTGATGCTTTTAACCTGTCAAATTATTCTGATAATACGATACTTATTACAGCCGATACAATTGTCTGGCTCAATGATGAATGTATTGGCAAGCCATCAAACCGTGAAGATGCGATTAACATGCTTGGCAAACTTTCGGGTCATACGCACAAGGTGTTTACAGGAATATGTGTGCGCACACGAAGCCGTGAACACGTATTTCATGCGGAGACCGAAGTGAGTTTCAAGAATCTTTCCGTTGAAGAGATCAGTCATTACGTTCAGCATCACAGGCCTTACGACAAGGCCGGCTCATACGGAATACAGGATTGGATAGGGTATATCGGCGTTACGGGCATCAACGGCTGCTATTACAATGTAATGGGTTTCCCGGTGCAAAAGTTTTGGGAAGAGCTTCAGCAATTCCTGGCTGAAGGCTGAACATATTAATCGGGAACTGGCATAAACTTCTGCCGTTTAAATCGCTAATTTTGCGCCTTAATTTTTAATGGGCATGAGGTCATTTCCGGGCCGCTTATTTCGGTTTTTCCTGCAGGGGCTCCTCTTTACGGCACCTCTCGCCATGACTGTATATGCACTTTGGTGGATGTTCTCTTTTATAGATGAACTCCTGCTGGAGTATATCACCGATTGGATAGGATTCCGAATACCCGGACTCGGTTTGATGATCATTGTTTTGGTCGTCACACTTGTCGGGTTCCTCGGCAGTACAATTGTATTTAACCCTGTGCTCAATTATCTTGACGGACTGATCAGCCGTACACCGGTCATCAAGATTCTCTATACGTCATTCAAAGATTTTCTTTCGGCATTTGTGGGAAAGGATCGGAAATTTACCGAACCGGTATTGGTCAGGTTCAGCAAAGATGCAGATATGGAGAAAATTGGCTTCGTGACCAGCAAAGACCTGGCTCACCTCGGAATAGAAGATGGGAAGGTAGCTGTTTATTTTCCCTATTCATACACTTTTACAGGAACTTTGTTCATCGTGCCGGCTACCAATGTGCGCCCGATAAACGCTTCACCTACCGAAGTGATGAAGTTCCTGGTTTCGGCAGGTGTTACAAGTGTGCAGGGGAAACAAATTCAGAGTGAAACCGTTATTTCAGCGGACAATAGCAACAGAAGATAATAAACATCAGCAGATTGAAAGACAAACCACTTATACTCATCACCAACGACGATGGAATAACAGCCCCCGGATTAAGAGCATTGATTGGCATCATGCGTGGCATTGGCAGAGTTGTTGTTATGGCTCCCGATAAACCACAATCAGGTATGGGCCACGCAGTTACAATTCAAACCCCGCTTCGCATTCACGAAATTGCCAGGGAACCCGGTTATGAAGAATACAGCTGCAACGGGACTCCCGCTGATTGTGTGAAACTTGGGCAGAAAGTTATTCTTAAGTCAAACCCTGACCTCATCGTTTCGGGAATTAACCACGGGTCCAATGCTTCAATCAATGTGCTATATTCCGGAACTATGGCTGCCGTGCTTGAAGGGGCAATGGAAGATATTCCTTCGATAGGATTTTCACTCGACGACTATTCTCCCGATGCCGATTTCAGCCATACTGTACCTTACATTTCAACCATTGCCGCCAATGTCCTTAAAAATCAACTGCCCAAAGGCGTTTGTTTGAATGTAAATATTCCCGCACGTAACGGAGAGGAAATTAAAGGAATAAAAGTTGTAAGGCAGGCGAAAGCATTCTGGGATGAAGATTTTGACGAACGTAAAGACCCGCACCGGCGGAATTATTACTGGCTGCGCGGTGTTTTCACTTTGAAAGATTCAGGCGAAGATACTGATACATGGGCACTTGGCAATAATTATGTGAGCGTGGTTCCGGTGCAGGTTGACCTCACAGCCCATCATGCCCTCGAGGCAATCGGGAGATGGAGTTTTAACGGCAATAAACCGATAGATTAATCCCATTCTTACATTAAATGGCAATATCAGATATGCTGAAACGTGACAGTTATATTCTCGGAGTTATTCTTGCCCTGCTGATTCCTGTGCTGGCGGCATTTATTTTTCTAGCACTGAATCACCTGGTGGCTGATGTTCTTCATGGGATGAAGGCCGTTAATGATAATGGCATAATCCTTCTTTCAATTGGAATGAACCTGATTGCGATGCGGTATTATCTTGTAAAACTCAGCATGGATAAAACAGGTAAAGCAATACTTGCACTTACATTTGTAATGGGAATCCTGTTTTTTATTTTTCTTCACGGCAAGGAGATTAACCTGCTTACTTTCAATTAGTTACAGATGAAGTATTATATCATTGCCGGCGAAGCTTCGGGCGATCTGCATGCCTCACTCATCATCAGGGAATTGAAAAAACTTGATGACGGGGCTGTATTCAGGGCATGGGGTGGCGACAGGATGAAGGCACAGGGAGCTGAGGTTGTGAAGCATTACAAAGACCTTGCTTTTATGGGTTTCCTTGAAGTTGCCCTCCATCTCAGGACTATATTGCGGAACCTTAAGGCCTGCAAATCTGATATAACACGTTTTAAACCTGATGTGCTGATTTGTATCGATTATCCTGGTTTCAACATGAGGATTGCCAAATTTGCTCACAAGCAGGGTATAAAAGTGATTTATTACATCGCGCCGCAGGTTTGGGCATGGTGGCAATCCAGGGTTCATAAAATTCACAGGATAGTAGATAAAGCTTTTGTAGTATTGCCGTTTGAGAAGGAATTCCATGCCCGGTTCGGGTATTCTGTTGAGTTTACAGGTCACCCGCTGATTGATACAATCGACGAAAGTGATGCATCAAATGCACCCTTGTTCAGGAAAAACAACGGTATAGACGATAAGCCTGTTATAGCCCTGGTGCCGGGAAGCCGAAAACAGGAAATCAGCAGATTGTTGCCTGTTATGGCAAAAGTAGCTGACGATTATCCCGGGTATAGGTTTATTGTTGCAGGTGTATCTACCTTTAACAGTGAGTTTTATCAGAGATTCATCGGGAAGAAAAACATTCCAATAGTCTACAAACAGACCTATGATCTGCTGAGAAATTCAGCTGCAGCCCTGGTTACATCAGGAACAGCTACACTTGAAACGGCATTGTTGGGCGTCCCACAGGTGGTTTGTTACCGGATGAGTTTTACTTCGGCTCTCCTGGCATGGATCGTCGTGAGAGTGAAGTATATTTCGCTGGTCAATCTCATTCTTGACAAACCAGCTGTCAAAGAGCTGATTCAGTACAAGTGTACACGATCTGCTGTATCAGAAGAACTTGGCAGAATAATTCAGGATGATACATACAGAGATAAAATGCTTATCAATTATAAGGAATTACGGTTAAAAACCGGTGATCATGGGGCCTCGGGACGTGCTGCCCAAATTATCTGGCAAACAGTTAACAAAGAATTACCTAATACTAAATAGCTTGCCTTATATGAGAAATTTGACAAAATTACTGGCTCTGGCGTTTTTCTTTACGATGATGATTGGATGTTCGGGGAAACAGGCATCCAAACCGTTGAACAACCTGAGTGATAGCGTGAATGTGCCTGATACTTCAAAAGTCGTTGTTCCTGATACCGTTGTGAAAACAACACAGCAGGCTGATCCTTCATGGGAAGAAGCATTGAAAAATCAAAAGGCAATAGCAGCAAACCCGGCAATACCTGATCCTCCGAAAGGCGAAATCGTTCTCTCCCCAAAGGGCTCAGGAGCACCGCCAATGAAAACGATAACCCGGTTAAACGATCCAAACAAATCCAAAGAGCTGCTCGACGGGCTGGAGAAAGCCAAGAACGGCGATATGAAAGGGGCAATTCTGAATTTCAATGATGCAATCGCCAGGAATCCCGGGAACTATATGGCATTCTTTTTCCGCGGGAAAGCCAAACTCGAACTGAAAGATACCGAAGGAGCTCTGAAAGACATCGGGGAATCTGCAGCTCTTTACCCTGACCAGGTTTCAGCTCATTATTATCTCGGGAAGATTTACTTCGATAAAAAAGAGTATCCAAAAGCACTTGATGCGTTCAATAAAGCCTTGAATGCGAAACCTACCGACGCAGCTTCTCTTGATTTCAGAGGTGTAACCAGGGCTATGCTGGGAAAGCATACGGATGCTGTCAATGATTACGATGCCGCTTTAAAGTCAGACCCTGATTATTCCACATCATACTATAATAAAGGTACTTCGCTGGCCGCATTGAAAAAATATGATGAAGCTGTGGTTTGTTTTACCGAGGCACTCAATCGCCAGGCTGATACCAAACTTTGTTATATGAACAGGGGAAATTGCTACGTTATGCTGAACAATCCAAAGGCTGCAATTGACGATTATTCCAAACTGATCGAACTCGATCCGAATAATTCTGATGCCTATTTCAACAGGGGAACAGCCTATTCAATGACAGGCGATAACCGTATGTGCGACGATTGGCGCAAGGCAGCCTCGCTGGGTAATTCAAAAGCTGCTGCTTCGCTTAAGCAGAACTGTGGAAATTAGCTAAACGCTGTAATGATTTTTTAACTTCTGTTAATCAGGTTTAAATCCATTCTTCTTACTTTAGCCTGAAATCATGAAACCTTGATATACAGGCACCAGTTTCCGGTGGTAAGGATGCTACTGCCATTTGTGGCGGGAATAACCCTTATGCTGGTCTTCGATAAGGTTGTTGGTGCGCTGGTTTATGTTACAGGAATAGCCTGGTTGCTTCTTTTGTTCTACTTGGTGTTTTCAAAACGCCTCTGGTCATACTCCACCAGGTGGCTCTATGGCTCGATAGCAGCAATCTTTATGTTTGCACTTGGCTATTGCCTTGCATTTCTTCATAATGAATCTCAATATCTGGACCATTTCTCGAAAATCCCTGGTGCCCGGGTTTATTTGGCTGAAGTAAAAGAGCCACTCACCGAAAAGGAGCATACTTATAAAACCATTCTGAAAGTCAAAAGTGTTATCTCCACTAAAGGTGTATTTGAATGTTCAGGGAATTTGCTCTGTTATTTCAGGAAAGATTCTTCGGCAGTATATCCTGAATTTGGCCAGACTGTGCTAATCGCCGGAGAGCCAGCTGAAATTGAAGGGCCTAAAAACCCGGGAGCCTTTGATTACAAGCGATACATGGCCTCAGCCAATGTTTATCAACAGGTTTTCCTGAATTCAGGCCAATGGAATATTTCTAAAACACCGGTAAAATGGTCAGTGAAAGGACAGGCACAAACGATAAGGGAGTATTTTCTGAAGATTTTAAAAGATAATAACCTTACCGGTCAGGAGTATGCAGTAGCCGCCGCTCTCATCCTTGGACAGGAAGATAATCTTGATGCCGAAACATACCAGGACTATGCAGGAGCCGGGGTCATGCACATACTCAGCGTATCAGGATTACATGTTGGCATTGTTTACCTGGTACTCAATTTTATCCTTGGGTTTTTAAACCGTAACCGGAAAACGCTGATAATTAAGACGGTAATTATAATCATTGCAATCTGGTTTTATGCCCTTATCACTGGATTCTCACCTTCGGTGGCACGATCGGCTGCAATGTTCAGCATTGTATTGGTTGCATTCCTGGTTGATCGTAATTCACATATTATCAACTCGCTTGCTATTTCTGCACTTGTTTTGCTGGCGTATAATCCATATTATCTGCTCAATATCGGTTTTCAGCTTTCTTACATTGCAGTAGCCGGTATTGTTTTCCTGTATGACTGGATTTACCAGCGGATAAGCCCGTCAACATGGCTTGGTGATAAAATATGGCAGATGGTTGCTGTTTCGCTTGCAGCGCAGATTGCAACAGTCCCGGTATCGTTGTTCTATTTTCATCAGTTCCCGAGTTATTTCCTGGCAGCCAATATTGTGGCCATTCCTTTGTCGAGCCTGGTGATTTATTCGGGTATGCTTGTTTTGGTTACCTCATTTATTCCTTCCATCAGTGGCTTTTTCGGTTATATTACAGCCTTACTGCTGAAATTGCTGAATGGTTCAATCGCATGGATTGAGAACCTGCCTTTTGCTGTTTTATCTGGTATACCTTTCAGGATGAATGAGATGATAGTTCTTTATCTGGCTCTTATTTTTATTGTAATTGCTGTGGCATTCCGCAATAAGCGGTCATTTTTGTTATCAATTATCAGCTTATTGATTTTCATAGGTTTGAGGATAGATTTTGCTTTAGCAGCCAATTCACAAACGAAAATAATTGTGTTTGATGCCGGAAAGAGTTCTGTGATTGAACTGGTTGAAGGAACCAAATCTTATGTGTTCGCCGATTCGCTCTTTATCTCCGATCAGGCAAGGCAGAATCAACTGTTGGGCAGGTCAAACACTTCAATGGGCATCAGGAAATCAGTAATTCTGTGGCAGAAATCATCCAATGAAACGGTTCAGCAGTATTCTCAGTCAATAGCCGGCGCAGGCAGTTTTTACCTGTTCAACAACAGACGAATGGCGATACTTGATGATTTACAGGTCACCCAAACTAGTTCTGAACCTTTGAAAGTGGATTACCTGGTACTTTCAGGCAATATTAAAGGCAATCTTCAGGAACTTCTAAACCTTTATGAACCTGGCTGTATCATTATGGACAATAAGTTTCCCTATAGGAGAAGTCTGCAATGGATAGCTGATGCTAAAGCAGCAGGAATTGAAATTCACAGTGTGAAACAGGATGGTGCTTTTATTGCCGACATCTGAAAAAGACTCTCTGACACTTACTTCAACAACATCAGAAAATGATCCGGCATTTTTCGTTTATTGCATGTTTATCGGCAAATCCAGCTGGAACCTCAACAACATACATAGCCGGTCCGGCTGATGGGATTGATTCAAGCGAATAAGGCTGTGTATTCTTGCTGATACTCACTATTTTGCGTTCAGAATTGACATAGATGATATCGAGTGAAAAGCGGGTGTTTTTCATCCAGAATGCCTGCATTTCCTCAGTTGGAAACATGAACAGCATACCGCTCATCGAAGGAAGGCTGTCACGATACATCAGCCCCTGCATGCGTTCATCATCATTGTCAGCAACTTCCACCGCTATAGTGGCAAGTATTTTGTCATTCCGGTCGATGAACTGAAGTTCACCGTCTTTTCTGAAAACCGGATCTGCGGTGCGTTCCTCAGTATCGTTTCCGGTAACTTTACTTCTGGCATTGTCCTTTCCTCCGGGTTTGAGGAGCAACAACATAGCAGCAATAACCACAATGAGTGCAACTATTACAATCAGGACTGCTTTATAGGTTCCGGGTTTCATAAAAAATCTCTGACTTTACTTTTGTGTCTGCTTTATCTTCAGGTCAAGCAAAATTGGCAGGTGATCGCTGAACCCACCGATATATTTAAATCCGTAATACGTCCTGAATGGTTTTTGCCCAAACCATGCCTCATCATCCTGCAAAAGGAAGGGGGCATCATAAATGTAAACGAAATGGGGCTTTGTGTACAATCCCGAAGCCGCATTGAGCAGCGGTTCCGAAACAATAAACTGGTCGATGGTATTCCAGACTTCCCGGCTTTTAATCGTACCACGGTTCCATGAATATCCTGCGCCTGCCATCATATCGTAAAGCCCTTTTTTATCGACATTCAGCGAATCCATGCCTGCTTTCAGATGTTTTGAAACACTTTCATCAGTCGGCTCGTCATTGAGATCGCCCATGATAACAATCTTTGAATTCGGGTTTGCAGCCATAATCGAATCAACCTTGCTGCGCAGCACCGAGGCAACAAAATTACGCTTGGGAACAGTTTCGGTGTAGCCTCCAAACCTTGAAGGCCAGTGGTTTATAAATAAATGGAGGGTGTCGCGGTTGAGCACAATACCTTTTACATACAAAATATCCCTTGTGCGACTCAGCGTATCAAAAGGAAACCTGATGCCAATAGCCTGGTTCTTCAGGGGCCTGAACTTTTCTGGGCGGTAGATCATAGCGACGTCAATCCCGCGCGGATCGGGAGATTCACGGTGAATTATTTTGTAACCGAATTTCTCAAGCGGCGTTTCTTTCAGAAGCAAGTTTAAAACATACCTGTTTTCAACTTCACACATCCCGACAATCTCCGGCAACTCCCATCCGCCGGCACTCATAATTACTTTCGAAAGATTTTTTTCTTTTTGAAGCATCCGGTTAAATGACCAGCCCCTTAATCCTCCTGTGACATACTCTTCATCGGCTTTGAGGCTGTCATCCTTCATATCGAACAGGTTCTCAACATTATAGAACATTATTCTTATGCCATTATCGTTTCGGCGTGAAGGGTCAGGCTGATGAAAGGTCTTGGTACCCGCGGGTGCATATACATTTCGCTGCCCGAAAATTGGAACCGATGGAACAAACAATATTAATATGGTTGTCAGTAAACTGATGAACCGGATAGCTCTTTGATGCATTCTGCATATCTTGTATAGCCCCCAAAATTAAGCATTTACTCAACACCGATAGTCCGCTATGTAAATGTGATTATAAAGGAAATGTATGTGCTTGCAAATCTGGATTTGTTCTAAATTATTGATCCGGGGCGGCTTTCAGGACGGATTGATTAATTTCGGCCTGTTATACAAATCGAAAGCAATATGGCATCAGCGAAACGAAAAAGGATTAACTATCTGAGAAGTATTCTGCAATGGACAATCATGATATTGCTCCTCTATATGCTGATCAGGCCTTTTTTTGACAAAAATTACTATGCCGATTTCGAAGCATTTTGCCCTTTCGGTGGAATGCAATCGCTGATGAGTTACCTAAATGCCCATTCTTTGGCCTGTTCAATGACCACAGTTCAGATTGCGCTTGGGCTCGCTCTGCTTCTCGGGGTAGTGCTTTTTGCAAAACTTTTTTGCAGTTATATCTGCCCTGTTGGTACTGTTACAGAATGGCTGGGAAGTCTTGGACGCAAACTCAGGGTTCAAGTAACCCTGAAAGGCTGGGCAGATAAAGCATTACGTCTCTTAAAATACGCCTTGTTGTTCGTTACTGTTTATTTTACTGTGACCAGCAGTGAATTATTTTGCAGGACTTTCGATCCATATTATGCCCTCCTCACTGGGTTTAGCTCTGATGTGGTACTTTGGTATGCAGTACCGGCATTGATTTTAACCATTGCCGGATCATTTTTCATACGCCAGTTCTGGTGCAAATACCTTTGCCCGCTTGGTGCAATAACTAACCTGGCTATATATGCACTCCCCGTGGCAGCGCTTGTGTTGGTTTGGGTTATCGTCAACCGGATTTTCGGAGGCATTGTTCACTGGACATGGTTACTGGGCGCAGCTTGTCTTACCGGGTTTTTATTTGAATCGGCAACTCTGCGTTTCCTTATTTTTCCGCCACTTCGCATTAAGCGTAATCCTGACATCTGCACAAACTGCCGGATTTGTGATAAGAAGTGCCCAATGGCAATAAACATTTCAACTGTTTCGGCAGTCCAGCATATTGATTGTCATTTGTGTACCGATTGTATTGTAAAATGTCCCGAACCAGGAGCCCTTACCATCAACAAACGCTGGCCCAAATGGCTACCCGCGCTTATTACAATCATACTCATCGGTATAGCCCTTTTCATTTCAAACAAATATGAAATTCCAACCATCAGCGAGCAGTGGGGAAGTGAAACACAAATACAAAACGCTTCGGTGTTTCAGATGGATGGACTTAAAAACATTAAATGCTTTGGTAGTTCCCGTGCTTTTGCCAACCATATGAAGGAAGTTAAAGGCGTGATTGGTGTTGAAACTTTTGTGAAACATCACAGGGTTAAAGTGCTATATGACAAATCGTTAATTAGTGAAATTGGAGTTAAGGAAGCTATCTTCTCACCCGTGAGTGAGTTTTTCGCCTTGCCGGATTCTGCCTATAAGTCGGTTTCGTATATATCAGTCGGGGTTGATCATTGCTTTGACCCTAACGATCAGTATTATCTTGCCAAACTGCTTTATCAGCAAGATGGTGTGCTTGCTTTGCAGACTCATTTCGGGGAACCTTTGGATGCCATGATCTATTTTGATGAGCGACAAATCAGTTCAGGGCAAATCCTAAAAGCAATTGAGCAAAAGCAGATAGATTTGGGCGAAGGAAATGAGAAAGTCATTCAGGAAATAGATTTTATTGTGAAAGACAAGAATGTCAGGACTGATACTATTCCGGTATCAGATTTTCTGAAACTTTTCTTTGATGAATCTGATATAACCTTCAATTTCTATGAGAATTATAAACCTGAACAGCTCAGAGATTGGCAGGTTTCATTTCCACAGGCAGCTGATCCTGCTATGCAGGAGTGGATTCCTTATCTCATTTCTCACTGTTCAAATGATGACGGTATAGTAAGATTCAGCATTCAGTTCACTGATAGCGGACCTTTATTAAAACTGGGTTACGTTAAAACACTTACATCGCCTGAAAAGATTCTGGAATTGCTTAAAAAGCCTAAGCTTCAGGTGCATTTCCCTGATGGAAAGACCGAGGAAGCCGATAATCCTTTCACCTTTTAAATAGAAAAAGCCCGGTAGCCGGGCTTTTAAGTGCGTTGTACTGGACTCGAACCAGTGACCCCCGCCCTGTCAAGGCGATGCTCTGAACCAACTGAGCTAACAACGCAGGTTTGAGGGTGCAAAAATAATAATTACTTTGAAATCAATGAGAAAATATTTGCACGGATTAAAATTATAACTAATTTTGCACCCCTTAATTAACAATCTATTCACCATTAACGAAAGGAAGCGTATTCGCTATGATTATTGTTCCTGTAAAAGAAGGCGAAAGCATCGACAGAGCTCTCAAGAAACTGAAACGTAAATTTGAAAAAACCGGAGTCGTAAAAGAGCTCCGTGAACGTCAGAAATTCACCAAACCCTCGGTTAAACGCAGGGAAGAAATTCTGCACGCAGTTTATGTCCAGCAACTGCAGCAGCAGGAAGAAAAATAATCAGACGAATTTTTCGTCAGGCAGGAAGTAAGGCTTGCTTTTCTCAAAATAATGTCTTAATTTTAGCGTTAGCTAATGTAAGACTAGAGAGAGCGTGATTTACTTCCTGTTGTTTTTTGGATGGTGAAAGAGAAGTTTATTGATTATATCAGGTACGAGAAGAGATTCTCAGCCCATACTATCACGGCATACCAACATGACCTGCAGCAATTTGCAGATTTTCTCCAGTTTCGATACAACCAGCCGGATATAATAAAAGCTACGCATGAAATGGTGCGTTCATGGCTTGTTGAATTGCTGTCCGGCAGCATCACTTCCCGGTCAGTAAACCGTAAATTATCAGTCCTGAAGTCGTATTTCAGGTATTGTAAAAAGCAGGGATACATCAATGAGAGTCCGATGGCCAAAGTTATCGCACCAAAAACATCAAAATTCCTGCCTGTTTTTCTTGAGAAAGAACCTCTCGAAAACCTTTTCAAAGAAATACCGTTTGAACCTGGTTATACAGGCATGCGCGATAAGCTTATCTTAATGGTATTTTACTCAACCGGGATGAGGCTCTCTGAATTGTGCACTTTAAAAATTAGCTCTGTAGATTTTCAGGCAAAGACCATTAAAGTCACAGGTAAGAGAAATAAGGAAAGAATTCTGCCAATAGGTGATTACCTGTTACAAAATATTAAATTATATATAGATGAGCGTAGCAGATTAATGGAAAATAGCGACCAAAAAAACAAAGAAACATCACTATTTGTTACAGTAAAAGGTAAGCCTGTTTACCAGAGGATGGTTTATAATATAGTGCACAGGTATCTGTCGCAGGTATCTACACTTGAGAAACTAAGCCCGCACATTCTGCGTCATACATTTGCCACACATATGCTTAACGATGGAGCTGACCTCAATGCGATAAAAGAAATTCTGGGTCATTCAAGCCTGGCGGCTACCCAGGTATATACTCATAATACTATTGAAAAACTAAAATCGATATATAACCAGGCCCATCCAAGGGCATAAAAAAGGAGGAATTATGCAAGTAAACATTAATGCCGTGCATTTCAAGACCGACAAAAAACTTGATCAGTTCATTACCGATAAAATAGAGAAGCTGTCAGGCCTCTATGATGGAATTATCAGTAGTGAAGTCACTTTAAGGCTTGAAAAGAATGAAGCAGTGGAGAACAAAATAGCTGAAATCAAGCTAATGGTGCGTGGCAGCGATCTTTTTGCCAAGAAGCAGAGCAAATCATTTGAAGAAGCAACAGATATTGCAGTAGAAGCATTGCGCCGCCAGTTAACACGCCATAAGGAAAAAATGCGTGGTGAATGATAAAAAAAATCAATTCCTGTTTGTGCGTTAAAATAAAATGTCTATTTTTGCAGTCCTTTTTCAAAAAGGGCTGCTTTTTTTTATTAACAGCTTGGCCTTTTAATTGATAATAAAGGAATTGGCGGCACAGAGGAATTGTAAATTCTACTTCAGCTGCTGCCTGGCAGATGCCGATGTAGCTCAGCTGGTAGAGCAGCTGATTTGTAATCAGCTGGTCGGGGG
>DAONEL010000017.1:12807-30853 GCA_035403045.1 Bacteroidales bacterium | reverse complement strand
CTATATAAGGATTTTAAGAAATATTAATATAAAAACTATTTTGGTTTTGAAAGTTTTCAATAATTTTGCCGGAAATTTTTCATGCATGGATGTAAACCAAAAAATCGTATCAGGATCGCTTGATCTGTTCATGAAATACGGTATCAAACCGGTTACCATGGATATGATCGCGCAGGAACTTGGCCTATCCAAAAGAACTATCTATGAAAATTTTGCCGATAAGGATGAATTGGTCAGGTGTTGCGTCGATAAAATGGACGAAGAGCGAAACAGGTCATTCACCGAAATCCTTGAGAATTCATCCAATGTGATCGAAGCGCTCTTCAGGATCATGAGGCAGACCATCAAAGTAATGTCTTCAGTCAACCCGCTTTTCAATAAGGATATCAAGAAATATTTCCATGAAATTCACCAGTCGAAATTCAAATCCTCTGAAAACTGCCGGAAGCAGCAGGCTGCTGAGTTGCTCGAAAAAGGGAAACGGGAAGGCTTGTTCCGGCAGGATGTGGACGTAAAGATCATAGCCGAAATTTACCTTGCACAAATCAAATCAATGAATTACGAGGATGTGTTTCCTGAAGAGCTGTACTCCAAAAAAGAGCTTGTCGAACACCTGCTCGTGAATCTCCTGCGTGGCATTGCTACCCCCAAAGGCATGGAGATGATTGAAAAATATACAAATTAGCCGGAACCGGCACTACTCAACGAAATACAAATCAAACTATACAAATGAACAGGATTTTAATCAAAATGCTGACCGGCCTGTTTTGCGTCGTTGCTATTCAGTCGCATGCACAGGTTGCCATTGCGCTTTCGCTCGACAGTGCAATCAACTATGCGATTGATCATAACCGGACGCTGATCAATTCGAGGCTGGCCATCGATAAATCGACCGAAAAGATCAGGGAAACCGTTGCCCAGGGCCTTCCCCAGGTGAGCGCTTCAATGGATTACACCAACTACCTGGGCGCCGAGGCATCGTTCAGTTTCAGTGAAGGAATGCCGGCCCAGACCATCGCGTTTAACCCGACGAGCAACTTCAAGGCAAGCGTCTCGCAACTTGTGTTTAACGGAAGCTATTATGTGGGCGTTCAACTCTCAAAACTCGCCAAAACCATCACCGAGCAAAGCTATCAGAAGGATGAGCTTAACCTGAAGGAACAAACCATACAGGCTTACTACGCCGTGCTGGTCACCGATAAATTGCTGAATATCATGAAAGCCAACAGGGAAAATGCCCTTATGATGTTTGAGAAAACCAGCAATCTTGCCAACGCCGGCGTTGTGGAACAAACCGACCCGAAAAAGCTTTCGATCATGGTCACCACAATTGACAATGCCATCAAATCAATGGAGCGGCAGCTCGAAATGGGTTATAACCTGCTGCGGCTTCAACTGGG
The DNA here is from genome assembly GCA_035403045.1 of Bacteroidales bacterium. Classification (GTDB taxonomy): domain Bacteria; phylum Bacteroidota; class Bacteroidia; order Bacteroidales; family UBA4417; genus UBA4417. The sequence goes on along the minus strand of DAONEL010000017.1, from coordinate 29,453 downwards.
GCTGGAATCAGGGCAGGAGATACAGCTCACCACCAATCTTGACGAACTTTCGCAGAAATGTATGCTGAATCAGGCTGTCGATCAACCATTTGACATCGGGAAAAACCTTGATTATAAGCTGGTTTCGATGCAGGGCGACATTGCTGCAAAGCAGATACTGCTAAAGGAATCGAGCTATCTTCCAACGCTGGCAGCATATTACACGCGCACCGAAAAAATTCAGAAAGCAAAGTTCGACCTCACACCTAACAATGTGCTGGGACTTTCGCTTAACATTCCTATTTATTCGAGCGGACTGCGAAAAGCACAGGTGAGCCAGGCAAAAATCGACCTGGATGTGAGCAATAATACTAAGGAGTTGCTGTCGCAGCAGCTTTCGATGCAGGAAAAACAACTCAGGTTCAATTATAACAACCTGCTCGAACAATACAGAAACCAGCAGAAAAACGTGCTGGTAGCCAAGGAAGTCCTCGAAAAAATGAAGCTCAAATACCAGCAGGGAGTGATTTCGAGCCTCGAGCTCACTTCGGCCAACAACGATTACCTTACGGCTGAATCAAATAGTGCCGGCAACCTCCTGCAACTGATGAATGCCGAACTCGCGTTACGTAAAATCAACAACAATCTATAATTCAAACGATATGAATACCAACAGAATTTTTCTTTTTCTCATAGCTGCAGGATTTATTTCGCTGCAAACCGCCTGTACTTCCAAAACCGAAAAAGCAGCCGCAGCCGTTACGGATACTGTGCAAGCCATCCCGGTGAAGACCGAAATCGTGAACGAAGAATCCGTTGCCCGGACCATTGAATACACTGCTTCGCTGCAGCCTTACCAGGAAGTTCACCTGGCGCCGGCTTCACCCGGGCGTATCGAAAAAATAAACGTAAACATCAGCGACAGGGTTCAGGCAGGGCAGGTATTGGTGCTGATGGACCGCACCCAACTGGAACAGGCACGGCTCAATATGGCCAAACTCGAGTCGGATTACAGGCGTTTCGATACCCTGAAAAAGACTGGTAGCATAGCCGATCAGCAATTCGACCAGATAAAAACCGCCTACGATGTGGCCAAAACGAGCTACGAATTCCTGAAAGAGAACACGCAACTCAAAGCGCCTTTTTCCGGTATCATCTCCGGGAAGTATTTCGAAAACGGGGAGATCTATTCAGGGTCGCCGGTTGCCACCATTGGCAAACCCGCCATTGTTTCCATTGTGCAGATAAGCCAGCTCAAAGCGCTGGTGGGGATTTCATCTTCCTATTTTCCACTGGTAACGCAGGGCATGAGGGCCACCGTTGAATCAGAACTCTATCCCGACCTGAAATTTACCGGCAATATTTCCAGGATTTATCCTACCATCGATAATGCCACCAAGACTTTCACCGCTGAAATCAGCATCGAAAACAGCCAGTTGAAGCTTCGTCCCGGCATGTTTGCCAAAATCAAACTCGACCTGGGAAAAGGCAAGGCCATACTTGTTCCGAATATTGCCATTATCAAGCAAACCGGAACCAACGATATGTATGTGTTTGTAAACAAAAACAACACTGCCGTGAAAACGCCTGTAATTACCGGGCGCATGTTCGACGACAAAATGGAGATACTGAGCGGGCTCAGCACCGGCGACGAGATTGTGGTTGTGGGCCAGAACAAGCTGGAAGACAAGATGACACTCCAGGTCAAATAAATGAATGCCAGCTTTTTATAAGCATAATAACAGATTTTAAAAAACACAAGAATGAGTTTATACAGTACTGCCGTAAAAAAGCCAGTCACAACTATCATGATAAGCATAGGGGTGATCATCCTTGGCATATATTCATACATGCAGTTGCCACTCGACTACTTCCCGAAGATGGACCCGCCGTATATTTCGGTGATCACTTATTACCCGGGAGCCAATGCAGCCGATGTGGAACAAAACATTACCAGGAAACTGGAAGACGGCTTCGGCTCGCTTTCGAACCTCAAGAAAATGACTTCCACATCCAAGGACAACATATCCGTAGTGATGCTGGAATACCAGTGGGGAGCCAACCTCGACGAAGCCACCAACGAAGTGAGGGATGCCGTAGGGCTGGCACAGAAGAACCTTCCTGATGAGGTTGAATCGCCCATTATTTTCAAGATCAGCACAAGCATGATACCGGTTATCATGTTTAGTGTAACATCCGACGAAAGTTACAACGGCATTAAGGACATCCTCGACGACAAAGTAATACAGCCGCTCAACCGTATCGACGGTGTGGGCAATATCTCGCAGATTGGCGCCCCGGCACGTGCAGTGATGGTGGATGTTGACCCGCGAAAACTTGATGCCTACAATCTCACTGTCGAACAAATCGGCGGCATACTGGCGGCTAACAACCTGAACCTGCCTTCGGGCAATCTTAAAATGGGTAAATCGGACCTGGCGCTGAGGCTGCAGGGCGAATTTGCCAACAGCGACGATGTAAAGAACATCGTGGTAAGCAACACAAATGGCAAAACCATCTACCTCAGGGATATAGCTACGGTGCGCGACAGCCTGAAAGATAACAGTTCCTACGAACGTGCCAACGGAGGCCGCAATGTCCGCATCATGATCCAGAAACAGTCGGATGCCAATACGGTGGATGTGGCACGCAAGGTTAAGGCAAAGATCGAAGATATCAAGAAGACACTGCCTCCCGATGTAAAGGTGGAAGTACTCATGGATACTTCGGTGACAACCATCGGATCGGTCAACAACCTTTCTGAAACGCTGATCTACGCCCTGCTGTTCGTTGTTATAGTCGTGTTCTTCTTTCTCGGGCGCTGGCGTGCCACATTTATCGTATCGCTGTCGATCCCGATTTCGCTCATTGCAGGGTTCATTTATATGTTCCTTTCGGGCGGCACACTCAACATTATCACCCTGTCGTCGCTGTCCATCGCCATCGGGCTTGTGGTGGACGACTCCATTGTGGTGCTCGAAAACATTACGAAAAAGCTCGAACGGGGAGGCTTCTCGCGCGAAGCGGCCATATACGGAACCAGTGAAGTGAGTTTGGCTGTCATTGCATCTACACTCACCATCCTGGCTGTGTTCCTCCCACTCACCATGCTTGGCGGTATGACCGGTATCATTTTCAAGCCGCTGGGATGGGTTGTTTCAATAACTGTTGCCGTTTCGGTGGTGGTTTCGATGACCATCACACCAATGCTCAGCTCAAAGCTGCTCAGCTCAAAACGTGCCAATGACAGGACTCCCGCGGGCAAAATGTACAAGTTCACCCAGGGGTTGTTGCACAAACTCGATAATTTCTATGAGAGAATCCTGACGTGGGCAGTTGGCCACCGCTGGGCTGTGATCTTCATAGGGCTGGCTATTTTTGTTTCGTCGCTGTTCCTGATAAAGCTCATCGGCTCAGAGTTTATGCCGGCTTCTGACAACGACAGGATTTCGGCACAGGTAAAGCTTGCACAGGGAAGCAGAATTGAGGAAACGACAAAAACTGCTCAGTACCTCGACAGCGTTTTCATGAAGAAATATCCTGAAATTGAGCTTATCTCCACCAGCGCCGGGGCAGGCGACGGAAGCAATGTATTCTCATCGGTATTTTCCGAAATGGGGAACTACATCATCAATTATACCTTTAAGATGAAGCCGCATAACGAACGCAAAAAGGATATCTTCCAGGTGTCTGAGGAGATGCGTAAGGACATTGAGGTGCTGCCCGAAGTGGAAAACTTCTATGTTGACCCGGGCGCTTCACGTTCGTCGAGCGGCATGGGAATGGGCGGCGGCAGCGTTCTCGAACTGAATATCTATGGTAACAATTTTGATCAGACCAACGTGCTGGCCGAAAAAGTTGCCGGCGCACTCAAAGGAATCCAGGGAACAAAAGATATAAAGGTGAGCCGCGACAAGGACAAAACCGAGCTGCAGATTGTGCTCGACCACGAGAAAATGACTACGTTCGGCCTCACAACGGCAACGGTGGCCGCTGCAGTCCGCAACCGCATCAACGGCCTAACTGCGACCAAGTACAAGGAAGAAGGCAACGAGTACGATGTTATTGTACAGTATGACGAAAAATACCGGCAGTCAACCGAAGACATTGAGAACATCAGCATCGCCACGCCGATGGGTAAAATTGTAAAACTAAGCGAAATAGCATCAGTAAAGAGGTTCTTTTCGCCTCCCAGCATACAGCGTGAAAACAAGGTGCGTGTTGTCACGGTTTCGGCGGCTATTTCGGGAACGGACATAGGCTCAGTACAGGCAGCGCTCGATAAGGAAATGGCAAAAATGACCATTCCTGACGGCGTATCGACTGATTATGGCGGAAGCATTGAAAACATGCGCGATTCGTTCAGTAACCTCATCCTGCTGCTCCTTTTATCCATCATATTGGTTTACATAGTGATGGCATCGCAGTTTGAATCGCTGCGCGAGCCGTTCATTATTATGTTTTCCATACCGTTTGCCTTCACGGGCGTGTTTCTCAGCCTGTGGGCTTTCCACGCCACCATCAACGTAATCTCCATGATCGGTGCAGTAATGCTCATTGGTATTGTTGTGAAAAACGGCATCATCCTGGTTGACTACACCAACCTGCTTGTTGACAGGGGTTATTCGCTCAGGGAAGCGGTGATTGCAGCCGGCCGGTCGAGGCTGAGGCCGGTGCTTATGACCTCGCTCACCATGATCCTGGCCATGCTGCCCATGATCTATTCAACCGGCACCGGTTCCGAAATGTGGAAACCTATGGCAATAGCCATTTTCGGCGGCCTCACCTTTTCAACCATTGTCACGCTCATCCTGGTGCCGACCATCTACACGATATTCGGTATCGGCAAGATGAAGCGTGAGAAAAAAGCAGCGCTTGCATTATCAAACCTCAATTCACAAGAATCATGAAAGCAGTATTCATAACATACAACCAATCCATTTCGGACGAAGTGCAGGAAATCCTGGATGAGTTAAATATCCGTGGCTACACGCAATGGACCGACGTGAAAGGGCAGGGATCGAAAAAGGGAGAGCCGCACCAGGGAACCCATACATGGCCGGCGCTTAACAACGCCCACCTCACTGTGATTGAGGATAATAAAGTGACAGCCCTGCTCGAAAAGCTCAAAACACTCGATTCAGCAGTTGAAGAGGAAGGATTAAGGGCATTTGTGTGGGACATTGTTTCGGTAATATAACAGCATACTGAGACAAATTGCCTTCCTTATAACCGGGTGGCTGCCGTGCAACAGATGCATAGCAGCCACCCGGTGCATTTCAGGTGAAAAATGTTATGCCGACAAAATTGGATTTTTGTGGATGTTTTGTAAATTCGGTACGTTACTATTGGCCGCCGGAAGAGGAAATATTATTTTTACAAAGGAGAGATAAGTGAAATAGTGAGAGTATCTGATTATTGCGTCTTGCCTGCCCAATTCCTGAAAAACTCCAAACCCAATTTCCACTGTAACCATGCCAGGCAGCACGACGCTGGTGATTTTAGAATATGCAATAGTTTAAGACAATTAATAAATATTGTTGAATCGGCTAAAAAAGCCGGGCAATTGTGTACATTGCGACGGATATACCTGTCATTAATTACAAACCGCGTAATGTTATGAAACAACTTATAGTCTTGATTATCATTACATTATTTTATTCCTGCAATCACGAAGATTCAGAGGAGGCTAGCATTATCGGGAAATGGTCACTTCAAAAAAAGGAGATGGTCAGAGGTTCCGACGGGCAGGTAATAACTTATACAATGACAGAATGCCAGAAACAATCGGTATATGAGTTCAGGCAGGATGACCGGGTGATTACTCTCTTTGATACTGTTGACGGCATCTGCACTCAAAAAGGCGTTTATACGCTTACCTATACTTTTGATAAGCCAACCATGAAGGTTTGGTTCGAAGGTGTGATAGGTGCTCCTCTTTATGTAATTAAACTAACCTCTTCAGAACTTGTCTTAGAAGATCGTGACCACAATTACGACACTGATATTGCGATAGATACGCTCAGAGAATTCTATGTTCGCATGAACTGATCGTTTTCTGCTTAATGGATGAACTATCCGGGCCACCGATCTGTCATCTGCCTTTCATCGCATCTTTTCATATCCTGCTTTTGCCTGTATTACGCCCGAATCAATATTCTGGATACCTTTGCAGGCTGAATGGGACGGGTATTAGCCATCGATTACGGGCGCAAGCGAAGCGGCATTGCCGTGACCGATGAGTTGCGCATTATAGCTTCAGCGCTGTGTACGGTTCCGTCAGGCGAACTTATCACTTTCCTAAAAGATTACATCTCCCGCGAAAAGGTGGACGTACTGGTGGTAGGGGAGTCGTTGCAGATGAACGGCCAGCCTTCGCAGTCAGCCGAATTTATAGAGCCATTCGTGAAACTACTGGTGAAAACTTTCCCTGCCATCCCGGTTGAAAGAATTGACGAACGGTTTACCAGTAAAATGGCCAGCCGCGCCATCATGCAGGCGGGGGCAAAGAAGAAAGACCGGCAGGACAAAAGCCTGGTGGATATGGTAAGTGCCACGATCATACTGCAAACATACCTTGAAAAGATATCTCCGCTATAACTGAACTTTAGCCCAGGGCTTCTGTTAAATATTGAAAAAGAAACTGTTACTGAAATGATTTTACCGATTGTTGCTTATGGACATCCAAACCTGCGGAAGATATCGCAGGATATAACACCTGATTATGAAGGACTTGGCGAACTCATTACCAATATGTGGGAAACCATGTATTACTCCAGTGGGGTGGGCCTGGCCGCTGCACAGGTTAACAAACAGATAAGGCTGTTTGTGGTGGATGCTACGCCTTATGCCAAGGAACATCCCGAAACAGAAGGGTTCAAAAAAGCCTTTATCAACCCGCATATTGTAGAGGAAAAAGGGGAAGAATGGGCGTTTAACGAAGGCTGCCTGAGCATTCCCGATGTTCATGAAGATGTGCTGCGGCCAGATCAGGTGCATATTATTTACCGCGACGAGCAGTGGGTTGAACACGACGAATGGTACGACGGCATCATTGCCAGGATCATCCAGCATGAGTATGATCACCTCGAAGGCAAACTTTTTGTCGATAAGATACATCCGTTGCGCAAAATGATGCTTAAACGCAAACTCAACGACATCAGCAAAGGTGATATCGAAATATCCTACAAGATGATATTCCCGGCGAAGAAAAAGTTTTAATTGAACGTTGAAAATTAAATAATTACCAGAATGAAAAGACAGTTTGCCGCGATCATGATTCCGGCTCTCGCCCTGGTGGTTGCCTCGTGCGGAACATCCCCCGAAAAGATGTCAGGGAAAATTACAAAACTGGAGCAGGAAATGAAGTCCCAGTCGCCTGCCGATACTGCCAAAGTGAATGAACTGATCACTGCGTATGAGCAGTTTGCAACTAAATTTCCAAAAGACACACTGTCACCCGAATACCTTTTCAGGGCCGGCGGATTATGCCTGAGCTTTAACAAAGCCAATAAGTCGCTTGAGTTGTTCAGAAAAGCCGCGCAGGATTATCCCGCTTACAAGCGTGCCGGCGAGTGCCTGTTTATGCAGGGATTTGTTTTTGAAAACGCACTGGGCGATATCAACAATGCCGGTAAGATTTACAGGGAGTTTCTTGACAAATACCCTAATCATCCGCTGTCTGACGATGCCGCGATGTCGCTGAAGTACCTTGGTAAACCGGCTGAAGAGATCATCCGTGACATAGAGAAGAAGGCCGCCGACAGCACAGCTGCTGCTCAACAGAAGAAATAGTCAGTCCAGGCACGGGCTGCTCTGGTCAGCGATTCCTGAATTTCTTTGTGAATATCACGCTTTCCCAACGTCGTTTGCGGTTTTGAAGAGTTAAACGCAAAGAGCGCAAAGTGATGCGCTGCTTTCTCCGCGCCTTCCCGGCGTATGTTTGTAGTAAAAAATTAACTGGTAGAAGCCCTGGTTCTCAGGCAGGGTTGAAGTCGCTCATCAGCAGGCTCTTCAGTCCGGCAGCCTTAATATCCACCGTCAATTGGCCGTCCTTGCAATAAGAGATATTCCCTGTTTGTTCCGACACAATCACCGAAATGGCATCGGTGCGTTCGGCAATACCCAATGCAGCTCGGTGCCTGAGTCCCAGTTCTGACGGCAGCCCGGAGCTTGATGACACCGGCAAGATGCATCGTACAGCCTTCAGCCGGTTGAGTGAAATCACCATCGCCCCGTCGTGCAGCGGGTTGTTCTTGTAGAAAATGCTTTCAATGAGCTGGTCGGTGATGGTCGCATCAACAATTATTCCCGTTTCGGTAAACTCGGTAAGGTCGTTCTTCCGGGCGATCACAATGAGGGCACCCGTTTTTGTCATTGACATATGCTGGCAGGCTTGTACCACAGGATCAACATCGGCAAGGTTCTCGTCCTCAAGCCTTATTTTCCAGAAAAGAAAACGATTACCGGCTCTTCGGAAAAATCCAGGGGAACCGATGGCCAGCAGGAACTTCCTGATCTCCGGCTGAAACACCACGATAAAAGCGATAAATCCCACGCTGATAAAGGCGCCGAGCAGGTCGCTGAGCAGGTCCATCCGCAGGGCTTTAACCACCCGCCAGAGAGCAAAAATCGCCAGTATGCCCAGGAAGATATTCACTGCAGCAGTCCCTTTCAGCAAATTGTACAGCGAGTACAACAGTAGGGCAACAAGCAGAACATCAATAACATCGAGGGCGCGGACTGTAAGAAAAAGTAACATAACCAGGAGATAATGATGCAAATATACTACTTACCGGCTTGCCTGTATTCATGTACTAGCCTGATTGCTTCAACCGCCTCCTTCACATCGTGAACCCTCAGTATATCGGCTCCCTGTAAAAGAGCAATGGTTTGAATGACTGCTGTACCGTTGAGCGCCTCATCGGGCAGAATATTCAGGAGCCTGTATATCATCGATTTGCGTGAAAGTCCAACCAGCAAAGGAACACCCAGGTCCGTGAATTTATGAAGATGATTGAGCAGGGTATAATTGAGCCTGATGGTCTTACCGAAACCAAATCCCGGATCAGCGGCAACATGCTGAACTCCGTATGACTTAAGCAGCGAAAGCTTTTGTGACAAGTAATCGTGAACTTCGCTGGTAACATCCTCATAAACAGGGTTTACCTGCATGGTTGAGGGTATGCCTTTCATGTGCATGAAAATGTAAGCGGCGTTGAGTCCGGCCATTACAGGGAACATGCCGGCATCCATATCGCCGCCTGAAATATCGTTGATGATGAAAGCGCCATTTTCCACAGCCGCCTTTGCAATCTCCGACCGGTATGTGTCCACTGAAAAAATCGTATCAGGAAACCGTTTGACCAGTTCCCTTAATACCGGAACCAGTCTCTGTTTTTCTTCGTTTTGCGATACTTCTTCAGCCCCGGGCCTGGATGAAACTGCTCCCAGGTCGATGATGGCTGCGCCTTCGCTTATCATTCTCGCGGCATGCGAGATGTGCGATTCAAGCCCGTTGTAACGTCCGCCATCGTAAAATGAATCAGGTGTAATGTTAAGGATGCCCATAACAGCCGGTTGCGACAAGCTGAGCAATTTCTCGCCGCATTGTAACGTTTTGGATTCGGAAAAAGCCGTACTTTTATTGGTCAAATCAAGCATATTTACATGTGATTATGGGCAAGCACAAAGGTATTGATTCTATGGCATCTGCAACATCTGAACAGTTTGACGGGGTGATAGGTTCATGCCGCAATATCTTTATGGATAAGATGTATGATTACGGTACAGCATGGCGCATACTGAGGCCTTCGTCGCTCACCGACCAGATATATATCAAGGCCAGCCGTATCCGCAGCTTGCAGGAAAAGGGCGAAAGCAGGGTAGGAGAGGGCATTTCGCCTGAATTCATGGGCATAATCAATTACTCAATCATGGCGCTCATACAGCTTGAACGGGGCCCGGCTGAAGAGCCGCACATGGATGCTGACCTTGCCGGGAATCTTTACGACAGATATGCTGCCAGTGCCAAGTCGCTGATGACGGATAAAAATCATGACTACGACGAAGCCTGGAGGCAAATGAGGGTAAGTTCTCTGGCCGATATCATTCTGATGAAACTACTGCGGGTTAAGCAAATTGAGGACAATAACGGAATGACGCGCATTAGCGAAGGCCTTGACGCCAATTACCTCGACATTATTAACTACGCGGTGTTTGCCCTCATACAGATGAGCGAAGAAAAATAAAATGTTATAACTACCTGGATACCATGAAAATACTTGCCAACATCTTCCGGATACTTACTGCACTTGTTTTCCTTTTTTCCGGATTCGTCAAAGGCGTTGACCCGCTGGGTTTTGCTTACAAGATCGAGGATTACTTTGTTGCCTACAATGCAAACTGGGCTATGCCGCTGGCACTGATGATCTCCATCATGGCCTGCACACTGGAGTTTACAGTAGGGGTAATGCTGCTGCTAAATTTCAGAATGAAATTCACCTCGTGGGTGCTGTTGCTGATGATGATTTTCTTCACAGGCCTTACCCTGGTTGATGCCATCACCAACCCGGTACCTGATTGCGGTTGTTTCGGCGACGCCATTATACTCACTAACTGGCAGACGTTTTACAAGAATGTGGTGCTGATAATCTTTGCGATTGTCATCTTTGCATACAGGAACAAATTCAGGAATTCGGTTCCGCCTTTAACGCAATGGCTTATAGCAGGTTTCTTTGCACTGGGTTTTGCTTTCTTCTCCACGCATTGCTACCGCCATCTTCCACCCATCGATTTCACCGAGTGGAAGAAAGGGCACAAGCTGTATGCTGAGAATCCTGCACCTGTAAAATATTTCCTCACATACAAGAATAAAGCTTCAGGTGAACAAAAGGAATATCTCTCACCCAATTACCCTTTTAACGACAGTGTATGGATGACGCAATGGGAGTTCGTTTCGCAACGGGTTGAGGATCCAAATACATATTATGGCAAGTCACTGGTGATTACTGATTCCCTGGGGAATATCTATACCGATGCCATTATCAGGAATCCTGAGTACCAGTTGATTATTAATGCTTATGACCTTAAGACAGCTGATGTGGCTGCTTTTCAGCGGATTGATAAGTTGTGCCAGTCGCTGGCCGGCGATGGTGTTGCATCGGTTGCACTGGTTGCTTCGGAACCTGCAGTAATTGCCGGGTTTGCAGCTGACAACAAACTCAGCCTCGAATTTTACCAGGGTGATGATATTATACTGAAGACCATGGTAAGATCGAACCCGGGATTGCTGCTGCTTAAGGGCGGGGTGGTGATTGACAAATGGCACTGGAGGGATATGCCCGATTACGACAGTTTTAAAAAGCAATTTCTCTCGAAAAAAGAACCCTCATAAATTCTATTAGCTCAGCAATGCTGCAATACATACTGAAAAGGTTGTTTTACGGTTTCCTGGTATTGCTGGGTGTTATCACGCTTATCTTCGTTCTCTTCAATACATTGCCTGGCGACCCTGCCAGGATGATGCTGGGGCAGCGTGCCGACCAGGCTTCGGTGGATGCTATCAACAAGGACCTTGGCCGCGACAAACCCCTGATGACGCAATACCTTGGCTTTCTGAACGATGTGTCACCACTTTCGTTTCATAACAGTCGTGATGCCGGCAGTTTCTGGTACCTCGATCCGGCAAAATATTCTTCTGCCCTTACACTCCTAAGCTTGGGTGAATCACATAAACTGGTTCTCAAGAAACCTTACTTAAGGCGTTCCTATCAAAGCAAAAGGCCGGTATCAGCGATACTTGCCGATGCTTTTGTCCCCACCATGATACTGGCTTCGGTCGCTATGCTGTTTGCAACACTGGCCGGACTGCTTATTGGTATATTGAGCGCACTGCACAAAGATACCTGGTTCGACAGGCTGGCGCTGTTTCTGTCGGTGCTGGGGATGTCGCTGCCGTCGTTTTTCGCAGCTATACTTGTCGCCTGGATATTTGCTTTTGTGCTTGCCGATTTCACCGGGCTGAGCATGTTCGGCAGCCTGTACAGCGTTGATGACTTCGGGAACGGGGAGTATATTGATCTTAAGAACCTGGTGTTGCCGGCTTTTACACTCGCTATCAGGCCGCTGGGAATTATTACTGAACTCACCAGAAGCTCAATGCTGGATGTAATGGGGCAGGATTATATACGCACAGCGAGAGCCAAGGGACTGAGCGAGACAAAGATAGTGTTGCGACATGCCCTTAAAAATGCCATGAACCCTGTGGTGACGGCAGTTTCGGGATGGTTTGCTTCATTGCTGGCAGGAGCTGTTTTCATAGAGTACATCTTCGACTGGAAAGGCATAGGCGTAGTGATTGTGGATGCGCTCGAAAAATTCGATTTCCCCGTTGTGATGGGTGCAGTGCTGTTTATCAGCGTGTTCCTGGTCATTATCAACATACTGGTCGACATTGTTTATGGTCTGCTCGACCCAAGGGTAAAATATGCATAACTAACACAAATTGAATTCATTAATAATAATCATCTAAATAGATAATCAATCATGAGAAGTAAAATTGTTGCCGGAAACTGGAAAATGAACACAACGTTTCAGGAAGCTGAAGACTTGCTGTACGAAATAGCCGACCTGCTGAATGAACAGGGAAAAGGAGATGCCGAAGTAATTATCTGTCCTCCGTCACCATACCTTGAGATGGCCAGCGATATTGGCGTTGAAAACGACTTTTTTGTTGGCGCTCAGAATGTAAATGACCATGAATCAGGTGCTTATACCGGTGAAATTTCAGCCGCCATGATCAGTTCGATGGGCATAACCCATGTGATACTTGGCCATTCGGAACGCCGGACTTATTACGGTGAAAACGACAAGATTATCAAAAACAAGATCGATCTTGCGCTCAAGCATGAACTGGTACCAATCTATTGCTGCGGCGAAGTGCTTGCCGAACGCGAAAAATCCAACCATTTTGAGGTTGTTCGCAGCCAGGTGAGCGAAGCTTTGTTCCACCTTGACAAGGAAGCTTTCGGCAAAATCATCATTGCCTATGAACCGGTATGGGCGATAGGAACCGGAGTTACAGCCTCCCCCGATCAGGCACAGGAAATGCATGCATTCATCCGCGGCCTTATCGCTGCAAAATACGGTGATGAAGTAGCTGCTGAAACCACGATACTCTACGGTGGTAGTTGTAACGCCAAAAACGCTGCCGAACTTTTTTCACAGACTGATGTCGACGGCGGGCTGATTGGTGGCGCCTCACTCAAAGCAGCTGATTTTGTGACCATTGTGAATTCATTCAAATAATTGGCTCAGTAGCCCCTGTATTCTTAAGGCATTGAAAGATGGACTATTACGAACTGCGTTTCAGGCTTGCTGAAACAAGCGGTGATGCCGATATGCTTGTGGCATTCCTCAGCGATATCGGTTTCGAAAGTTTTGTCGAGGAAGGAGACCTGCTCAAAGCCTACATTCCGGCTTCCGGTTTTGATGAAAGCTGCATTCAAAAGCTTTCTGAAGAGAGTCTGAAAGGCTTTTATACTTCTTACGAAACAGAACTTATCGCGGACAGAAACTGGAACGCGGTTTGGGAAAGCGAATATGATCCTGTAATCATTGACGAGCGGTTGATTATCCGTGCTCCTTTTCACAGGAAGCCGGATAATATTCCGCTCGAAGTGGTTATCGAACCTAAAATGTCGTTCGGAACAGCCCACCACGAAACTACCAGGCTGATGCTGAGGTACCTGCTTGACTTTGACCTTGCTGGCAAAAGTCTGCTTGACATGGGCTGCGGTACAGCAGCACTTGCCATACTGGCACGCAAACTTGGTGCTTGCCCGGTGACAGCCATTGATAACGACGAATGGGCATACAACAATTCTATTGAGAATGTGGCCAATAATAACATCAGCGACATCAGCGTTTTACACGGTGATGCAGGCTTATTGCCTGGAATGAACTTCGACGTAATTTTGGCTAACATCAACAGAAACATATTGTTACGTGATATGCCCGTTTATGCCGGTTGTGTGCAGGGCGGCGGTTTGATGCTGGTAAGCGGTTTTTACACTGAGGATTTGCCATCAATAACCGAATGTGCCGGAAAGTCGGGTTTTATACCAGTTGACCATCGTACTGAAAATAACTGGGTTGCCGCTTGTTTTAAAAAGAAGTAAACACATGATAAAGAAGCTGATAAGGTTCGCTGGTTTGACCGCCTTCATACTTTTTGCCGGGAACAGCTATGCACAGCAGGAACTGCAAGGCCCCTTTTCAGCTGATACTTCAAAATTTATCAGCGACCTCACCGAATTCTTCAAAAATGTTGGTGATAACGATGCCAAGGAAGCCAGGGATGTGCTCTCTACTTTCACATATCACTGGACTTCAAACCTGCTAACACCTGTTCAGAAGAAGCAGGTTCATGCCATTTGCACAGCCATGGCCGAGCAAAAGCTGAAAGTTGCGCCACATTACATCGATTACCTGAAGAGCATCTCGCTGATGGTCAGGCGCAATGTGCCGCCCAAGGCATTTGACACCCATTATTTCAGCACGAATTATTGCCTTGAAGGGAAAAACAGCGCCCAGAAACTGGCAGCTTACCTTGCACAAACAAACCTTTTGTTAAGTGACAGGGCATTCTGGCTCACCAAAACCGAAGCCTGGTATGCCCGCGATGCTGTGTTTGAATTTGCCTTTGATACAGTGCCTGCCTTCCATTTTAATTCTGTTACCCTGTCATGTGTTGTTCGTGGCGATAGTTCCAACATCAACAAGACCAGCGGGTTGTATTTTCCTATAACACAGCAATGGTACGGAGCAGGTGGAAAGGTTTACTGGGACAGGGTGAACTTTGACCACGACAGTGTATCAGTTAGCCTGTCGACTTACCGCATTAATTTCAAGACAACATCCTACTCGGCTGATACTGTGGCTTTTGTACATAAGGGCTATTTCAAAAGCGCACTTGCCGGCCGTTTCGAAGAGCGTGTCATCACCGATGTAAATCCTGAGAGGGCAACTTATCCGCGCTTTTCGGCGTTTTCGGGCGACCTTGTTATTCAGAACCTCTTTAAAAACATCGATTACGAAGGCGGGTTCGCCATTGAAGGGGCCAGGATACTCGGCTCCGGAACAAATCACGCAGCTGCTCTGATTCATGTAAAACGCAATAACCTGCCATTTATAGAGCTGAAATCCAGCGAGTTCGTGATCCGTCCCGACAGATTTGTAGCTGCCCGTGCCAATACAACCATTTTTATCGGTAACGATTCAATTTACCATCCAGGTTTGCAGGTTCGTTACAACAAGCCAAACAATGAATTCGCGTTTACCCGGCTGGAAGAAGGGCTGCAACAAAGTCCTTTTTTCAACAGTTACCACCTCGTCGATATGTTTCCCGAGGCTATCTATTGGAACATGGATGATGATCAGCTTAGCCTCGAAGCCATTCGCGGACCGCGAAGCAAAGGGGATGCACTGTTTGAATCGGCAGATTTTTTCTCACGCTTTCGCTATGATAAAATGCAGGGAATGGATGATGTAAACCCTGCTAACCTGGTGTCGACCTATGTACGAAAGCACTCCACCGACCGCTTTTATGTGGATGAATACGCCGAGTATATTAAAATGCCTGTTGAACAGGTAAAAGTGCAACTTATCAAACTGGCCAATGCAGGCTTTATTATTTACGATATCGACAACGGGTTTGTTAAGGTAAAACCGAGGCTCAACGAGTTTCTCGCTGCCCGCGGAGGTTTTAAGGATTATGATATTATACAGTTTTATTCAACCGTTGAAAAAGGCAGCAACGCCATACTCGACCTGAAGAATCTTGACCTCACGCTTTATGGTGTAAGAGAAGTGATGCTCAGCGACTCACAATATGTTTATGTGGTTCCGCGCGACGGAAAAATTGTGATGAAAAAGAACCGCGACTTTATATTTACAGGCCGGGTTCATGCCGGGTTTTTCGAATTTTATTCCAATGAATGCTCTTTCGATTACAGCAAATTCCGCATGAATATGCCGAAAATCGACTCGATGGCCATGTATGTTTATGCCTGGTATCCTGATCTGAACGGTTACAGACCCCTGATCAGGGTGAAGAATGTGGTCTCTGACATGAGCGGTGAGTTACAGATTGATGATCCGGCAAACAAATCGGGAAGTAAGTCTTCCAAAAACTATCCCATCTTCGAAAGCAAGGATATTTCCTATGTGTATTTCGACAAAAAGAGCACAGTCAGCGGTGTGTATAAACGGGATAAATTCTTTTACAGTGTCGATCCCTATGTGATGGACAGCCTTAACCACCTGCCGACTGAGAATCTGAAGTTTGAAGGACATCTGAATACCGGCGATATTTTTCCTATCATCAATGAGCCTTTGCGGGTACAAAAAGACTATTCGCTGGGGTTCATAAAGAAACTTCCGGATGAGGGTTTGCCAATTTACGCCGGATCAGGGGTGTACAGCGACACACTCAAACTGAGCAACAACGGGCTGAGGGGGTCAGGAAAACTTAATTACCTGGCCTCAACGTCTGTTTCAAAAGACTTCCTGTTTACTCCTGATTCAACCACGGCTACGCTTAAGAACTTCAACCTGAAGGAGACTGCCGCCGCAGCCGATTACCCCGAAGTAGCCATTAACGAATC
>DAONEL010000017.1:10145-12707 GCA_035403045.1 Bacteroidales bacterium | reverse complement strand
TTTCCTGTAAACCAGTATATAAGCCTGGTGGATGCATTCGACTGGATGATGGATAAGAAGATTTTACAATTGCAGGCCAAAACCACATTTACCGAGGAAGCTTACCAGCGCATGAACAAGGAGCAACTCCTGAAGATTTCAGAAAAGGAAAACCGCTTCATCTCCAGCGACCCGCAGCAGGATTCACTTGGATTTTTTGCCATGCGTGCCAATTACGACCTTACTTCTAATATTTTGAAGGTTCTTGATGCAAGGATAATAAGAGTAGCTGATGCAGCCATTTTCCCGGTTAATGGAGAAGTGACCATCGGTAAAAACGGCCTGATGCAGGAGCTCAAAGGGACGACAATCCTGGCAAACACCGATACACGGTATCATGAACTTTATGGTGCCGATGTGATGATAAGCTCCAAAACCCATTACGGAGGTAAAGGATTATACGATTACAAACCGGTTGACGGTGAGGTACAGACTTTGCAAATGAATACCATTGGCGTGGATTCGCAAAAGCATACTTATGCAACTGCATCGGTGAGTGAAGCCGATCATTTCAACCTGAGCAGCCATTTCGGCTTCGAAGGTGACATTGAACTCAACGCGCCTGAAGAGATGCTGCGTTTTCAGGGCACTTTCAGCCTGGTGCATGATTGTGAAGCACTGGCGCATGAATGGATCAAGTTCAACGCACGGCTCGATCCGAAAAACATCATGATACCAGTGAGCAATGACATGGAAAACAGGGGCAATGGTAACCTTCGGACATCAATCCTCTATTCATCCACTAAACAGGGTTTGTTACCGGCATTCTTTGTGAAACCCGAAAATATCAACGACCAGGATATCATGTCGGCCACAGGATTCCTCATGTTTGATACGCTTCGCCAGGCATACAAAATTGCCCCGGAAGAGAAGCTGACTGATCCTTCGAAACGTGGTAATATGCTGACATTCAATACCACGCAATGTGTGCTTGAAGGCAATGGGAAGGTTAATATGGTTGGTGATATGGGAAGGCTTACCATGAAATCGGCTGGTAAAGGAAACTATTATATGATTCCTGACTCGGCAAACTTTACCATTACCACATCTTTCGATTTTCTCTTCTCTGAGGAAGCATTGAAAGTCTTCTCCACCGATCTCAAACTCACTGACCTGAAAGGCATTGATGTGGCTTCAACGACATACAGTTATCCTTTGCATGAATTTCTGGATTCATTATCAGCTGATAAGCAAATTGCTGAACTGAGCACATTCGGGCAGTTCAGAAAATTCCCCGAAGAGCTCAACCACACACTGATGCTTGCTGACATGAAACTTGCATGGAACCCTGAACTTCGCTCGTTCGTCGGGAAAGGGCCTGTGGGAATCATGAGCATCGGAAAGGAAATGGTAAACAAATATGTGGAATCATACCTGGAAATCGGCAAACGCCGTACCGGTGACCAGTTCACTTTTTATTTCGAGCTGGAGGATAAGCATTGGTACTATTTCAGCTATGCCAATGGAATTATGCAGGCAATTTCGTCGAACAAGGATTTCAATGACAAGCTGGTGGGACTAAGTGAAAAAGACCGGACGATCAAGTCGGGAGGAGGGCAGCGCAGTTACCAGTACATCGTTTCGAACAATGAAAAGAAGGCATCGTTCCTCAGGAAGATGAAGCAGACGTTTGGGGAATAGCGATGCAATCTCCTGATTTAAATACTTTTACTGACGATAAACAACCATAATGACTAATTTTTATCCGGTAATCTCCGGTGCGATCATTGCTTACCTCATCGGCTCGTTTTCAGCATCAGTGTGGGTAGGGCGGGCCTTTTACAGTGTGGATGTGCGCAACGAAGGAAGCCACAATGCAGGTGCTACCAATACAATCAGAGTCCTGGGCCTTAAAGTGGGCATCATTGTTTTGCTGCTTGATGCGCTGAAAGGTTGGGGGGCGGCGGTTCTTGCGACGTTGTTTGCCTCAGGAATTTATTCAGGCAATCAATTGGTTCATTACCAGATTGCACTGGGTGTTCTGGCAGTGATTGGCCACGTATTCCCTGTTTTCACAGGATTCAGAGGCGGAAAGGGAGTCGCGACACTTGTTGGTGTAGTGATTGCCTTGTTTCCACAGACTTTCTGGATCATACTGGCCTGGTTTATCATCGTTTTTGCACTCTCCGGATTTGTATCACTGGCCTCAATTACAAGCGCGCTGCTTTTTCCTCTTATATCCATCTTTCTGTTCCACGAAAAATCGCTGGCGCTGATTGTCCTATCCATTTTAATAGCAGTGTTTATTCCGGTAACACATCATAAAAATATCCGCAGGTTGTTGAAAGGAGAGGAGAAAAAGCTAAAATTGTGGAAGAAAAGTAGATGAAATATTAAATGTAAAATATTGATTAACAAATGTTAAAGTGTAAAAAGTTAGACTAAAACTGTGACCTTGAACCTGGAAAGAAGAACCTGGTCCCGAAAGCTATCGGTATTGGCACCTGGCACCTGGCACCCACTAATAGCACCAAGCACCTGCCCCTTTCACACGAGCCTTCCCACGGCAGGCAGGCTAAGCAC
>DAONEL010000017.1:0-10045 GCA_035403045.1 Bacteroidales bacterium | reverse complement strand
AAGCACTAAGCACTAAGCACTAAGCACTCCACGCCCTGTTCATTAACTTGTTGAAAAATCGTTATATAGCTGTTTTATTTCTCGTTTAAGATTCATACTTTTACCTGTGTAACTCTGAGTGTTTTAATTAATTGAAAATAAATAGGTTATGAAATTTATCATCAATAGCCAGACCTTACTGCGGAGACTTCAGTCGCTGAGTGGTGTGCTTAATAGCAGCAATACCCTGCCGATTCTCGATGACTTCATGTTTGAACTCACCGATACGGTACTCAACATCACTGCGACTGATCTCGAAACAACCATGGTAATCACCCTTGAACCCAGTATGCTGGAAGATCCCGGGAACATAACCATACCGGCAAAACTGCTTCTGGATTTCCTTAAATACCTTCCCGATGTACCTTTAACATTCAGCATTGACCTTGGTACACAGGCTGTTGAAATCACTTCGACTGATGGTAAATATCACCTGACCGGTCATAATGCCGAAGATTACCCGAAGCTTCCGCAGCTGGCCGACACGGCAAAAATGGATATCCCTTCAAGTCTGCTGGCTGCCGGTATCAACAAAACAGTTTTTGCCACCGGCAATGATGAACTTCGTCCGGCCATGGGTGGTGTTTTCTTTGAATTCACACCCGATTACCTCACTTTCGTTGCAACCGATGCCCACAAACTTGTGCGATATCGCCGTACCGATGCAAAGGCCGAAGAATCAGCCAGCTTTATCGTTCCCCGTAAACCTCTCAATGTGCTGAAGAACCTGCTGGTTATTGAAGATGTTCCTGTTGCAGTAGAGTACAATGTTACCAATGCTGCTTTCTCATTCCAGAATATCAAGTTGTACTGCAGGCTTATCGAAGGCAGGTATCCGGCTTATGAAGCTGTTATTCCGCGTGATAACCAGAACAAACTAACTGTTGACCGCCAGATTTTCATTAACTCGGTGAAGCGTCTGTCGCCGTTTGCCAACCAAAGCACTCACCAGATCCGTTTCAGGATCACCGGACAGGAATTGCAAATGACTGCCGAGGATATTGATTACTCAAACGAAGGAACAGAACGCCTGACCTGCACCTACGAAGGTGAAGACATGGAAATCGGTTTCAATTCGAAGTTTGTCCTTGATATGGTCACCAACCTCGAAAGTGACGAAATCTGCTTCAACCTGGCAGGCCCGACCCGTGCTGGCATAATTTTGCCGGTGAACAATGAAAATAAAGAGGAAGATATTCTGATGCTGGTGATGCCTGTGATGCTCGGCCAGGGCTGATAATCTGACTCATAGATAAATTAAATGCCGGTCACTCCGGCATTTTTTATTTCATCACTCCATTGACTCACCAAGTTCCATCCAGCGAAGTGTTTTCTCTTCGATAAGCTGCTCAAGCTCACCATAGCGGATCGAAAGCTCATGGAGGCTTGAAGTCCCGGATTCACCTGAGTTAAGTGCCGCTAGCACGTTGGTTTTTTCGGTTTCGAGCACACTTATCTCCGCCTCAAGTTTTTCAAACTCCAGTTTTTGCCTGTAAGTTGGTTTACTGACAGTCTTTTTTACTTTTTCCTGGCGTATTTCAGGCTCGCGTATTTGCGCCCTTGCCAGTTGTTGCTTCTTCAGTTCACGTATACGGTGTTGATAATAAGCAGTATAGTTTCCATAGAAATCCTTGATTTTGCCTTTCCCTTCGAAAACAAAAACGTGATCGCAGAGCTTGTCGAGCAGGAAACGGTCGTGCGAAACTACCAGCAGGCATCCCGGAAATTCGGCAAGAAAATCCTCAAGTACCTGCAAAGTGTAAATATCGAGGTCGTTGGTAGGCTCGTCGAGGATAAGGAAGTTAGGATTGTGCATTAATTGCAGAAGCAGATAAAGCCGCCTTTTTTCTCCACCGCTCAGAGCGCTGAAGTAAGCATGCTGAACTGCATATGAAAAGTTGAATTGATAAAGGAACTGTGCGGCCGACAGACTGCCCTTTTTCATCAAAATTTCCTCAGCGACATCCTTTACGATATCGATAACACGTTTGTCTTCAACGGGTTGAAACCCTTCCTGGGTGTAATAACCCATCACCACGGTCTGGCCGGTGACGATATTCCCTTTGTCAGGTCTTAGATATCCGCTGATAATATTCAGCAATGTCGATTTTCCGGCTCCATTAAGGCCTACCACACCTATTTTCTCGCCTCTCTTAAAAATATATGAAAAGTCATCGATGATGTTATCCTCTCCGAATTTCTTGCAGACATTGTTCACCTCAATGATTTTTCCGCCAAGGGGCCTCGCATTTACATCGAATTTTATCTGTTTCTCATTGTTTTTCCTGCTTACTTTCTCCTTCAGGTCGTCAAATGCATCAATGCGGGCTTTGCTCTTTGTACCGCGCGCTTTGGGCATACGGCGTATCCATTCCAGCTCGGTGCGGTAAAGGTTGGTACTTTTCTCAAGCGAAAGTTCATCGGCTGTCTGCCGTTCGGCTTTCTTTTCGAGATAATAGGAGTAGTTGCCTTTATATTGCCAGAGGGCATCATTTTCAAGCTCAACAATTGTATCGCACACATTATCAAGAAAGTACCTGTCGTGAGTGATTAGCAAAAGTGTTAGTGACTCACGCGAGAGGTAATCCTCGAGCCATTCAATCATCTCGAAATCAAGGTGATTGGTAGGTTCGTCGAGCAATAACAGGTCAGGAGAACCAATGAGCGCCCCGGCAAGCGCTATCTTTTTTATTTGGCCGCCGGAATGATCGCCGGCAGGTTTTGATAAATCGTTGATGCCGAACCGCCCCAGGATTTCCCGCACCCGGGTTTCATAATCCCAGGCTTGCAGGGCATCCATTCCCGAAATTGATCGATCAAGGCTGCGCTGGTTGGCCTCATTGTGCTCGTGCCTGATGTTTTCAAGCGATTCTTCGTAGTCATGAATCGCATTCATGAATTCGTTGTCGCCGGTAAACAAAATGTCCAGTACCGTTTTTGAAGGATCGAAACTGGGATTCTGACGAAGATATGCCATGCGGGTATCGCGCCGTATGGTAATCTGGCCCGAATCAGCCGCATCAATACCGGCAATGATGTTCATCAGCGTGGTTTTGCCGGTGCCATTCCTTGCGATCATGGCCACTTTCTGGCCTTTGCTTATTCCCAGGCTGATATCGTGGAAAAGGACTTTCTCACCATAACTCTTCGAAAGATGTTCGACCTGAAGAATGTTCATCAGTGCTGTTTTACGGGCAAAAATAGTTTTTTCGATGGCAGGCACAAAAAAAGCTTCCCGGAGGAAGCCTTTTAAGGTACTGCAATGTAATACTTATATAAGTTTGACATTGATAGCCTTTTTTCCACGACGGTCTTCCACGATATCGAAGGAGACTTTGTCGTTGTCATTGATGCGATCGGTTACACCGGTTACGTGAACGAAAACATCTGCGCCGGTTTCATCATCTACGATAAAACCGAAGCCTTTTTGTTGATTGAAAAATTTAACTTTTCCGGTTGACATGGTATTGTAATTAATTAAACGGCGCAAATATAGCAATAATTGATACGAATACAACATCTTTGTTTTTTTTCAGTTTTGATGAAAAAAACAACAGAACAACCATCCTTCTTATTGAATTCTATTTATTAATTGTTTGTATAACAGATTGTTGTGTGCTAAATGTCATTATGCTTTAACTGCATTTTGATCTGTAAAAAAACAAAATCAGGCAATGAACAGGTGTGCTGTTCATCGACTGACTTTGCCGGATTATCAAATTTTTGAATCTTTATTGCAGAAATATCAGCAAGGAAAACCTTTAGGACTTTTTGTTAAGAGCTGGAAGCGCTATCCGAGCGAAGGGCCGGCTGCAACGAGTCTTTTTCCTTCATCATTGTCGGTGTATTTATCGAAATTATCGATAAACCGTTTGGCCAGGTCAGCAGCTTTTTCGTTCCACTCAGCAGGATTTGCATAAGTGTTCCTTGGATCAAGCACATTGGTATTCACGCCGTTAAGCTCGTAAGGTATTTCAAGGTTGAAATAAGGCAGCGTATGGGTTTTGGCCTGGTCGATGGAACCGTCAAGAATAGCATCAATGATAGCCCTGGTATCTTTTATCGAAATCCTTTTCCCGGTTCCGTTCCATCCTGTATTAACAAGATATGCCTTTGCATTCACTTTTTCCATCCTTTTAACCAGTTCGATGGCATACCTGGTGG
The DNA here is from genome assembly GCA_035403045.1 of Bacteroidales bacterium. Lineage (GTDB taxonomy): Bacteria > Bacteroidota > Bacteroidia > Bacteroidales > UBA4417 > UBA4417. The sequence goes on along the minus strand of DAONEL010000017.1, from coordinate 5,842 downwards.
GGTGCAGCGTAAGGAAAGCATTGCCAAAACATGCTGAGAATGTGGGTTGAGGCGTTGTTACACCGCGTTCAGTACCAGCAAGTTTGGCTGTGAAACCCGACAAAAAGTGATATTTGGTCTGGTCAGCGGTAAGTTTTGCAACTGGAGGCAAAACACCGAATGCATCAGCGGTAAGAAAGATCACCTTGGTGGCATGGCCTCCCTTGGAGACAGGCTTTACAATGTTATCGATATGGTAGATAGGGTAGGAGACACGCGTGTTTTCGGTTTTTGACGCATCGGCAAAATCAGGGTTGCCGTCTTCTTTTATCACAACATTCTCCAGCAAGGCATCCCTGCGTATTGCCCGGTATATATCAGGCTCATTTTCTTTACTCAGGTTGATGCATTTGGCATAACATCCGCCCTCAAAATTGAATACACCCTCGTCATCCCAGCCGTGCTCATCATCGCCGATTAGCTTGCGTTTCGGGTCGGCTGAAAGTGTGGTTTTCCCTGTTCCCGAAAGCCCGAAGAAAATGGCTACATCGCCATCATTACCCATATTGGCGGAGCAATGCATGGAAGCAATCCCTTTCAGTGGCAGGAAGTAGTTCATCATGGAGAAAATTCCCTTTTTCATCTCCCCGCCATACCACGTACCTCCAATGAATGCCATACGATCGGTAAGGTTGAAGGCTACAAAATTCTCGGAATTCAGCCCCTGTGCCTTCCAATCAGGATTGATCGCCTTGGATGCATTCAGGACTACAAAGTCAGGCTTGAAATTGCGAAGTTCATCTTCTTTCGGCCTGATAAACATATTCTTAACAAAATGGGCTTGCCAGGCTACTTCAACGATGAACCGGACATTCAGGCGTGTGTCATCGTTGGCCCCGCAATATGCGTCCACTACATATAACCTTTTGCCGGCGAACTGGTTGACAACAATTTTATGAAGATGTTGCCATACTTCCGGAGATATCGGTTTATTATCGTTTTTTCCGATTGTTGACCACCACACGGTATCTTCGCTTGTGATGTCACGCACAATGTACTTGTCCTTGGGAGAACGCCCGGTGAAGATGCCGGTATCGACATTAATTGCATCAAGCGTAGTAAGCGTCCCGCTTTCATATCCTTCGAGCGCCGGATCGGTTTCATGCTTGAATAGCTCATCGTACGAGAGGTTATAGTAAATCTCATTTACGTCATTGATTCCATATTGACTGAGATCAACATCGAATCCGGGCATGTTAACAGCTTTGGCCATGATTGTCTGGTTGATAGGTTATAGGTTAGTAAATTTGTGGCCGGTCACAACGAGTAAATTTGTTTCCTGCTTTTTTCAAGATGAGCAAAATTATCAAATATTAATTACAAACACCCATTGGAGTATGAATAAAAATCAATCAAAATGGATGGAATTTCAGGCTGATAGAGTAATCATTGAGAACGGGCTAAGAAGGAAGCAGAATGATAGAGATCAATTTGTCTAATGTTAAAATCATACCGGATCAGAATGTAAAACAAAGTGTAAAATAATTCGCAGAAGCTTTTATTTTAAGATTGATATCATTTTTTCTATCAGCCGATAAGCTTGAAATTTGTTGATTATTAATAATATAACGCTTATATGTCCTGTTTGCAAGCATTGGCTGGCTCCATATCTGCGCTTCAGTAATGGCAGTGTTAAGTGCAAAATTCAACAGACCGTCCTTCCAAGTACGTTTAAACCCGATCCAGGTGATCAATCCGCTGCTCAGGTTCACTGCTCCTGAGAGGGCATGTATTTTCCAGGATCTTCCTTCTGCTTCCTGACGGGCATAATCTTTCAGCATCTCTTGAGCAATGGTTAACTGTTCATTCTGTGCAATAGAAGCGCCGTTCGCATAAGCTTGATTTTGAACTGATTGGAAAGGCGGTGAAACAGGCGAAAATAGCTGGCCTGCCGCACCTGCAAGCGTTGTTACCGCTCCGAGGTACATATCCTGCCGCACCGAAAGCTTGTCTGACGAAATACCAACAATGATCTGTCCTGCGGTTGCAGCACTGTAGCCTCCAAGCCATCCCCACCACCAGGTGCTTCGCCGCTGGGCGTCCTTATGCAAAATGGTTTTTACAATGTTAAGTTGCTCTTCCGTTCCTGAAAAAGTAACCGATTGCTGTGCAGCAACCTGCGAAATCGAAATCAGGCAGGCAATTATCAACAATGAAAATGTTTTACTACACATGATTGCTGGTACTCTCATATCGGGATTGCTTGAAAACAAGTCCTTTATCAATGTGTTCAGGTATTTTTGTCATCCTTTGCTTCAACCTGGCTGATGAGGAGTTTCGATTCCTTCAGTCTAAACGAAAGAAAGAGGCTGATAAACAGGGCTGCTATCAGGAATAAAAGCGGGATTTTCATTGATCCTGTTACCGGTGATTTGAAATAGTCCATCCCAATGATCATCGCTATTCCCGAAATCTGGCCTATTTGCAGCAGGAGCCCGTTCGAAGCTCCTTCAGAAGCCGGGTAAGTTATCTCAGCTCCGTACTGAAAACCAATTGGTCCGGAACTTAGCAGGAAAAATCCTAATAAAACGCTGGATATCAGCAGGAAGGAGTAGTTTGTGGAGAATGTGAGTCCAACCAGCCCAAAGGATGCTCCTGCCAGAGCAATGATAATAAAAGGCGTTCTTTTCTTAAAACGATCAGAGAGCGGCGGCAGGATGAGTGCACCCAGTATGCCTCCGGCTATCATGCTTCCGCCGGCTAAACCTGCCTGTTCGGCTGTAAAACCCCTGGGAATCAGTATGTTTTCGATCCAGGTTGTAACACAGTTGAAAACACCCAACCCAATGAAAAAAATCAGCATGAGCCAGTAAAAATCTCTGGTTCTGAAAATCTGCCTGAATCCGTCAGTTACGAGCGCGCGCTCTTCCATGCCTGCAGGGCAGGGTGGTGTGGGTGGCTTCTCACGGACAATGATGAGGAAAATCGCAGCAACAATAGCCGAGGTAACTCCCAGGATGTAGAGCATCGTAGCAATTCCATAACCAATCACCAGGTAAGGAGTGGCAATCATCCCGGCAAGTATGCCGAGGTACATGGATAGTGTCCCGAGTCCTGAAGCCGTAGCCCTTTCAGCAATAGGAAACCAGCGGGCAGCGAGTTTGGTGATAGCATTAAGCAGAAACGGCTGCCCTACAGCGATGCCGATCTGGGATATTAACAGAAAGTTATAATTATCTCCGGCAAAACCCCTGGTCAAGCCGAAAATACCGGTGAGTAAAGCACCCGTTCCAACTCCTAAACGAATGCCAAATTTATCGATTATCCAGGAAGCAGGTAGTGATGCCAGGATAAATACGATCATAAAGCTCATGGATAATAAGCCGATCTGCAGGTCAGAAACCTGGTAATAATGTGCCGATTCTTTTGTGATGGGAGCGAATGTGATCCAAAGCCATTGATTTATGGCTACAATCAGCATGTAAACAGTCAGCAAAAGCCAACGGTATTTATAAACTTTGAATTCTTCCTGTTGCATCTTTAATTTACAGATTAATAACAACTTAGACGATTATTCGGTCAAATCGGTCAGAGTCTCTATCTTGCGAAACCGGCGAATGTAAACTATTTGTCGTTTGAATAGCCATTATTTGCCAGCTTTTCTTTTATACAACGGCAAGTTTGACAGAGCGGCGATCCTTTCGGCTGCCAGGTTTCCTTCCATGGTGAAAGGCCAGACAAAAAGTGCATTTATTGGATGAACAGCACGTATCTCATTGATTGCGTGTATAGTCAGCTGTTTAGCAATACCTTTTTGCCGGTATTCCTCGAGTACCAGGGCTGAACACAGGTACATGGCTTCGTAACTAACACCAACAGGTGTAAGCTCATACAGATCTTTCTCCGTTATTTTTCCCTCAAAAAACATTCTCATAATTTCAGCTGTGGTCGGTATGATAAGGACCCAGGCCACCGGGCCATTGCCGTCGTTATATTCTGAAACTGTATAAGGATGTATTTGTCGAAGTCGATTGATAACATCTTGATCCACATCAAGTTGAGATGGATCGTTTTTCACGGCGAAGACCTCATCGGCCAATCGGACCAGTCGTTCAAGATTGCTGAGACTCATTCAGAAAGTTTCATTTATTACCTGGCAAAGTTCTGATAAAGAATTGTCCGGCTGTAGTTAAAGGCAGATTTATTGCCTGCTTGCCATCCTTTGATTAACCTTGGTACACTAATTGCGGCATTTTCAATGTCTAAAATATTATTGTCATGAAAACAATTCTGGCTTTAATCCTTTCTGTCCTGCTGTTTGCATCATGCTCAACGCAGCAGAAAACTACCACAAATCCGGGCCTTAAAGAAATGATTAAATCTGACAGTACTGAGTATGGCATAGTAATTCTTGACCCGGAGTTTGACCATTGGTATCTTACGAGGTATTCAACCGCAATGGATCGCAGCAATGATGTGTACCGGATGTATAACCGAACTGCAGTAATGAACTGGAACGATTACTACATTCGTGGCAAGTACCGGAATATCATTGAAAACCATCTTGATTATGACTATAATACGGATTATGGCATTGAAGTAAACCGAAAACTTTACTGGTACTTCAGGTTTATTGAAGAACGATACAAGATCAGGCTAGTCAACTGAAGCCGAAACGGGAGTGTAGATGTGCAGCACATATGGCCTGGTATTGAAAACTCAGGTATTTGCTTTATCTTTGCTTGACAAATACAGATAGATTTAATATGGGATTAAAGTGTGGTATTATTGGACTGTCAAATACAGGTAAGACAACGCTGTTTAATTGTGTTGCCAATACAAAGGTTCAGAACCAACCCGGATTACAGAAAGCTAATATCGGACAAATAGATGTCCCTGATGACCGCCTATACGAAATCGACAATCTCATACATTCGGCCCGCGTGGTTCATGCTACTGTTGATCTTGTTGACATACCGGGACTTACAAAAGGCTCGGGGCAGGCCGACAGCGGCGCAAGCCGTTTCCTGGCTGATATACAGCAAACCGATGCACTGATTCACGTTATCCGCTGTTTCGACAGTGATACGGTTCCTCATATCGAAGGTTCAGTGAACCCGGTTCGCGATAAGGAAATAGTTGACCTTGAGCTATGTATCCGCGATTTGAACCTTATTGAGCGCAAAATACAGCGGACTGACAAACTGGTGAAAGTAGGTGAGAAAGATGCAAAGAAAGTGATGGATGTACTGCAGATCTACAAAAAACACCTGGAAGATTTCAAGCCGGCCCGAACGGCTCCTGTTCACGAAGAAGACCGCAGACATATTACCGAATTGAGCCTTATTACCGATAAGCCAGTGATTTACGTCTGTAACGTTGACGATGCATCCGCTGTTTCAGGCAATAAGTATGTTGAAGAATTCAGAAATTCAGTGAAAGATGAAAATGCCGAGGTGCTTTATCTGGCTGCTGAACTTGAAGCTGAAATTGCCGAACTTGACAACGCTGATGACCGCAGAGCCTTTCTTGAAGATGCCGGATTAACTCAACCAGGAGTTTATAAAGTTGTTCAGGCGGCTTACAGGTTGCTGAACCTGCAATCGTTTTTTACAGCCGGCCCTAAGGAAGTAAGGGCATGGACCATTCACAAGGGGATGACCGCACCGCAGGCAGCAGGAGTAATCCACAGTGACCTTGAGAGAGGATTCATACGGGCTGAAGTGATGAAATACAGCGATTTTATGTTCCACAAATCCGAGCATGCTTGCCGTGAAAACGGAAAATTATCTGTAGAAGGAAAAAATTACGTGGTTGGTGATGGAGATATACTCCATATTCGTTTTAATGTGTAGATTTACAG
>DAONEL010000016.1:14684-31439 GCA_035403045.1 Bacteroidales bacterium | reverse complement strand
TACTCACCTGACTGATTTGGAACGCCTGGCCAAACTAATCTCAATCATACTAGTGGCTTTTGTCTGGGTTTATAGAATCGGAATAAGTCTGGATGAAATCGACCCCATACCAATCAAAAAACATGGCCGACGAGCCCAGAGTATTTTCAAATACGGCCTGACACATCTTGCTAAAGCACTGCATTCAAATGACTTAGAAAATTTTAAACACTTTTGCAATTTTTTGTCATGTACTTAGTTCAGAGAAACAAATTAATGTTTCATTACTTTCAGAAGGCATATATTTCCTGCAATTGTTTGACAACAACAAATCGCTTGGCCAGCAAAAATTTGTAAAAAGCGCTAATTAACAAACACCTGAAAAGAAGCCACTGCCGCTAATTCAAAGGAGTATAAGTAGTTATTAAGCTGACCTCATTTGTGGGGCAGTAGTCAGTTCGCATAGTTGCTGCTGTCTAACGTCCTGACAGACAAGCTCTGGCTCATAATTCCCCCGCTTACACCGGGCAAAGGGAAAATATTGTTCGGCAAAGGCGCCATACCTGCAGCATTTACATTGAAGAAGCGTTCGACAACGAAAGCCATCTATATTTTTGCAACTCACATCAGGGCAGGTGATAACCTGAGCTGTTGGTGGTTAAATAACGGCTTGTAAAGGCTGAACTTTCATTGAACCGCAGCGTGAGAAAACAAGCCCGTCCTTTTATCTGACAGTTAATCCGGTATTGAAATTCACAAGTGTTATATAAAGGTTAAGGCCGTTATTCACGATTTTTTGCTTAGCCTGAATTAAAAAATGGCATATAATTATAAACATATCCTAAAAGTCAAGAATGGATGAGAGTCAAATTTTACTCTCTAAAAAATAGGCGGTATTACCTAATTTCATAAGTCAAACTATAAAATCATACCCCTAGAACTGCAAATGAAACTTTGTTCAATATATTTGTCATTGAAAATATGAGCCGTATATTTTCAATGTTAAGCCGAATATATTCGTTATCTCTGTTAAGTATTTGGTAAGACAGCGTTTAGAAGCCTCTTTTTTAAGCATTTACCTCTCAGATTGTCAATTCATCATATGGGAACTGTTTTTTGTAAGATGGAAGGTTATTCCGAGTTTTCAGGAAAGCAGGAATTGCCTGAAATGCCCCGGCAGGTTTTACACCTCGCCGAAAAAGCCCTGAAATCACTCATAGATACGGGCCTCCCTGATAACCTAAGCCACCTGGTGGTTGCAACCACCTGCCCCGATTCCCTGGCTCCGTCACTCGGACAAACAATCATAGAGAAATTCAGCGACAATCTCTCATCGTGCCATGCAATTGATATTGTGCAGGGCTGTGCCGGCGGAGTCACCTCGCTGATATTAGGCAGCCAGCTTGCCGAACTGAATAAATCATCAGTAATTGTGGTTTGTGCCGATGCTGCCCGGAAGAGCACATCAAGAACCAGCCCTCTCAACAGGATTTTTGGTAACGGGTCTTTCGCCTGTTTGATCAGTTACCGGGATTCAGATAAAGGACTGTCGATGTCGGGGTCGCACCAGTATAAAGGGCTTTCAGAAGTAGTGAACATAAGGCTGGGGCACGATGCCGACCAGGTGATCAGCAGGGAAAGCAAGACGGTCATCACCGATCCGAGGAAGCATCTTGGACTGAACATGAACAATCTGCTTGCCATCAAGCTGATGAAAAAAGCGGAACAATTTTACATTGACTTTGTAAAGAGGAGCGGAAAGCCCGACATCATGATATTACACCAGGTTAACCCGTTGATTTTAAAACATCTCTCAGCGGTATTCAAAAAGCACCAGGTTGAGTTTATCAACATTGTCGAAGAAACAGGCAACATCGGGGTTGCATCGGTGGGTGTTGCACTTAATTCCATCAAGGACACCATAAATGATAAAAAAGTGCTGCTGTGCAGTTTTGGTACCGGCGGTGTAATCACTGCCGGACTATGGAATTTCTAAAAAGCCAAAGTTGATGAAACCTTCACCGTTGACATTTATTATTGTAATTCTTCTGGTGATGTTCCCGGTTCTTACCTGTGTTTCACAATCCTGGCAATTTGTGAAAGAGAAGAACGGTATAAGGCTTTATCTCCGGCAGGAAAACAATTCCTCATTCAAAGCTTTTCAGGGAGTGACCGAGTTCAGGGGGGATTTCGACAAAGTGTGTTCACTCATCGGCGATCCGCGTAATCTTGACTGGTGGGGTGATGACGTAAAGAACATAAAGGTGCTCTCCTACGAAAAGGACCGGCAAATCAGGTATTACTTCGTGTATGATACACCCTGGCCTTTTAGTGACCGCGACCTGGTTGCTGAAGTGCTTTTGTCAAAAGACCCGATAACCGGCACTAAAACGGTATCTTCAAAACAGCTTCTCAATGTGGTTCCACAACATGAAGGGTTAGTCAGGGTCACTCATTTCTGGCAGAAATGGACGATACAACCCATGAAAAGCGGAATGATCCATGTAACTTTGGAAGGCTTCATTGATCCGGCTGGAGATATCCCGGCCTGGCTTTACAATATGATCATCATTGACATACCGATGAGATTGCTCCGCGACATCAGGCAACGGGCCGGGGTAAGCGGGTAAATGCATTATCAACTCACAAGTATTTTGATGGTTGTATTGACTCTGCTATAAGAATGACCAAACAACCTGAACAAAGAATTTCATACTCTTATGAATAATCGTTCAGTGCTGGGAATTATGCCTATCGAGGCTTCTTCAGAAACTAACTGAGTAGTATCTAAACAGGCGATAATCAGGCTGATTACCTCAATACTTTCCCGAGATAATTATCAATTTCTTCAGGTTTAGCAGTCGGCGAAAATCTTTTAACGGGTTTGCCATCGGCATCAACGAGGAATTTCGTATAATTCCACTTGATTTTACTGCCAAAAAGGCTGCCCAGTTCACTTTTAAGGTATTTATAGAGCGGATGGGCTGTTTCACCGTTCACATCTATTTTTGAGAACATCTGGAACGTAACACCATAGTTCAGCACACAGCCTTCGGCAATTGATTTTTCATCACCAGGTTCCTGGCCGGCGAACTGGTTGCAGGGAAAACCCAGTATTACAAAACCTTTGCTTTTATATTTCTGATAGAGCTTTTCGAGCCCTTCAAACTGCGGTGTAAGCCCGCATTTGCTGGCAGTGTTTACCACGAGCACAGTTTTGCCTTTGTATTCTGACATGCTTATCTCTTTCCCCTGGAGGCTTTTGGCTGAAAAATCGTAGAACGAAGGCTTTTTGTTTAATGTCATAAAATCTACTTTTTTAGGTTTGTCAAACTCACTGATAAACTCAAAAAAGTTTATCAGTATGTTTATTATTTATTTTGAATGATTAAACAAAATCGACTGATTAATGTTTAATTCCTGTGCAAAATTGTTTCAGCCAAACAAAATGAAAAATAAGAACTATAAAGTACGATGTTAAACATAACATACCCTAAATTAGCGTAGAATTTCCTTTATCAGAGAATTACCTCAATATATTTAACTTAATCAGGTGTGTGGAACATGCACATAGAATATCTTTAAAGTAAGGGAATGAATGAAACGAACATGAAAGGTCAGCCATCACCGGTAAATATATACAATGCAACCGCTTACAGGATTTCGGAGCAGGTGACGAAGGATTTCAGCACTTCGTTTTATTCCTCCTCCCGACTTTTCGATAACGAAACCCGGAAATCTATTTTCAGCATCTATGGTTTCGTGAGGTTTGCCGATGAGATTGTTGACTCATTTCACGATTACAACAAAACCGACCTGCTGGCAAAATTTGAGGCCGATTATTATGCTGCTGTCAGCGAAGGCATAAGCCTCAACCCGATACTGCATTCGTTTCACATTACTGTTACTAAATACAAGATACCTGATACATACATCAGGGCATTTCTGCAAAGCATGAAGAATGACCTGGAGAAAAATTCGTATGACACACACTCGGAAATGAGCAGTTACATCTACGGCTCGGCTGATGTAGTGGGGCTTATGTGCCTGAAGGTATTCTGCAACGGCGACGAGAGGCTCTTTGCCGAACTGGAGAAACCTGCCACAAAACTCGGCTCAGCTTTTCAGAAAGTCAATTTCCTCCGCGACCTTCGAAACGACATGGAGAACCTCAACCGCCATTATTTCCCTGGTGTGAACAAGCAAACTTTCGATGAGCAGAAAAAACAGGAGATAATTGCCGATATCGAAGGTGACTTCAGAATCGCATTTGAAGGCATCCGAAAACTGCCGGGTAAGAGCCGTATGCCTGTTTTGCTGGCTTATTACTATTATTTCAGCCTTTTAAAAAAAATCCGGCGAACACCGGCTTCGCTTATCATCAGGAAAAGGATACGCATTTCAAATGCAAAAAAATTGTTCCTGATGCTGAAAGTGAGAATTTTGGCGGGTTTAAAAATGATATAGATGGATAACCACTTTGTGATACTGGTTGATGAGAATGATGCTGCCCTCGGCACGATGGAAAAGCATGAAGCGCACCGGAAGGCTCTTCTCCACAGGGCTGTTTCGGTGTTCATCTTCAACTCAAAGGGTGAGTGGCTCCTGCAGCAGCGCGCTAAGGGAAAGTATCATTCCAATGGCTTATGGACAAATACCTGCTGCACTCATCCGTATCCCGGCGAAAGCAACCTGTTAGCCGCAGAGCGAAGGTTACATGAGGAGATGGGAATGCAATGCAAGCTTAAGGAAGTTTTTCACTTCATTTACAAGGAACCTCTTGACAACGGGTACACCGAACATGAACTGGACCATGTTTTTGCAGGTTATACTGATGAAATGCCAGTTATAAATCCGGAAGAAGTGATGGATTACAAATATATCAGCCTCACTAACCTGAAGTATGACCTGGAAAAGAACCCTGATAATTATACGGTTTGGTTCAGGAAGATTGTGAACCTTTATGAAAACAAACTCACATGAATATGACAATCAACATCCTGGCAATTGTACTCTCCTATGCCTTCATGGAATTTGTAGCCTGGTCGAATCACCGCTATGTAATGCATGGTTTTCTCTGGAGCTGGCACAAGGATCATCACATCCATGATGCAAAGCGTGCTGATGATGAAATAAGGAAACAGAAAGGATTTGAGAAAAACGACCGGTTTTTCCTCATTTACGCCATTCCGGCTATCATCCTTATGATCACGGGATTCTCAGTTCAGGAATACCTGCTGGTGTATATTGCCGTTGGAATTACCTTATATGGCTTTACTTACTTCATGCTTCACGATGTAGTGTATCATAAGCGGTTCAGGGTACCGTTCCTTCAGAAGAACAACAACCGATATACCCGGGCAATCATAGCTGCGCACAGGGCGCATCACAAACCCAGGAATATGAAGGATTTTAACAATTACGGCCTGCTGGTTTTCAATAAACGTTATTTCAAAGCCTGATGTATGTGGCTCTATGCATTGCTGCTAACCGGATCATTCAGTGTCCCTTTCCTGCTTAGTTTCGACAGAAAACTACGTTTCAGGGAAAAGTGGAATATTGTGGTTCCGGCAATCCTGGTGGTTGCAGCGGTGTTTATCCTTTTAGATATGCTTTATACCCGGCTCGGTATCTGGGGATTTAACAGCCGGTATCATTCAGGCCTAAAGATAGCCGGGCTTCCGGTGGAAGAACTCCTTTTTTTCCTGGTTATCCCGTATGCCAGTCTTTTTATCCATTATGCCTTCTTCTTTTACTATCCAAAAGTGCATCCGGGTAAATTCGCAAGCCAGGTAATCACCATTTGCCTTATCGGGGTATCAGTCGCTGTGATTATGTTGAACACAGAAAAAGCTTACACAGTTTATGCATTTGGAGCACTGATGTTATCGCTGCTTCTTTCTTTGGCAGATAAAACCCATGAGATCAGCCGTTTTTATTTATCATTTCTCATCATCCTTATCCCGTTTATGATTGTAAATGGGGTGCTTACCGGCACACTGATAGATCAGGAGGTAGTTTGGTATAATTCCGGTGAAATAATCGGGTTGCGGGTGCTGACAATTCCGGCAGAAGATTTCGCCTACGGCTTTAGCCTGATACTTTTTAACCTGCTCACAATCAACCTTTTAAACAATGGAAAACCGCTATACCAATCCTGACTTCAAGGGTTCGGGCAGAATAACGCCTGCTATGCCCGTCGTGAAAGCGGTGGTGGTTCTCTTTTACGTGGTGGGTTTTACCGGGTTGCTCATCCCTTATTCTCATTCCTTTTTTCTCACTCTGTTTCCATTTTTTCTATTACTCAACGCTTTTGTACTAGGTTTTACCCATGCCGGGACTAAGAGCCCTAAAGCTCTGGTAATTTTTCTGTTAATATTGCTGCTGGGTTTTTTGGTTGAGGCAATCGGGGTGAAAACAGGGATGATATTCGGCAACTATCACTATGGCGACAGCCTGGGATTGAAAATAGCTGACACTCCGGTCGTTATCGGCCTCAACTGGCTGATGCTGGTCTATCTAACATCCGGAATCCTTGAGCGAAGCAGGCTTTCCATGGTGCTACAGATAGTGCTTGCCTCAGGTATGATGCTGATCTATGATCTTGTGCTTGAACAGGTTGCTCCAAAAACAGGTATGTGGTACTGGGAAAATGGTCATGCTCCTGTACAGAATTACGTGGCCTGGTTTGCCCTTTCAGTGATTTTCCACAGCATTTTGAAACTTGCCGGTACCAGGACTTCAAATCCGCTGACGACGGTCATATTTATCTGCCAGTTCCTGTTTTTCCTTTTCCTGTTAATCTTTCTTCCATGATACTCAGGGCAAAGCACCATTTTGTCATTTACCCGTTTTTTAAATGGTACAGCCGCCGGATTGTGCGCAGGAACTTTCAAGAAGTTGTGTACAACGGTGATTTCAAGGACAAAGGATTACCTATTTTGCTCATTTCCAATCATACAACCTGGTGGGACGGCTTTTGGGCTATGGTGCTGAATCTTGATATTTTCAGACGGAAGTTTCATTTCATGATGCTGGAAGAACAATTGCGCAGGCACCGCTATTTCAATTACTCCGGCGGATTCTCGGTAAAGAAGGGCGCCCGCAGTGCCGCTGAAAGCATTGCTTATTGCGCTGAACTTTTGTCAGAGCCGGGAAACCTCGTACTCCTTTTTCCGCAGGGTGTTCTGACATCTGTACATCAGCGTCAACCATCGTTTCAGAAAGGTGTTGAACGAATTCTCAGCCAGGTGCAGCACGATGTACAGGTAATTTTCGCAGCACACCTCACCGATTATCTATCGCACAAAAAACCAACACTCTACATCTATTATGAAGAGTATCTCTTGAATGATTACTCTCTGCAATGCCTTGAAGAAGGTTACCGAAATTTCTTAAACCGTTGTACTGATCAGCAATCCCGATTAACCGAATGATGTTTTACCTGGCTGTCATAGTATTATGTTTCACCGGCCTGCAATTTGCAGTGGCGCTGGTAAACTTTTTATTCAGCAGCCGGCTTAAAACGGGCAATGACGGTGGTGAGTTTATTTCGGTACTCATTCCTGCCCGTAACGAAGAACACAATATTGGCAGCCTGCTTAATGATTTGAGAAAGCAATCGTACAGAAACCTTGAGATTATTGTATTCGATGATGATTCTGCTGATTTCACGGCTGAGATTGTGAAGCAAGCCGCTGCAGAAGATCCCCGCATCCGGCTGATCGAATCTGAAGGGCTTGAAGAGGGATGGCTTGGAAAAAACAGGGCATGTCATCTCCTGGCCATTGAAGCCCGGGGAACTTACCTCCTTTTTCTCGATGCCGATGTAAGAATTGGCAAAAATTTTATCAGTGAAGCGCTGGCCGGTGCCGTAAAACGCAAAACCGGGCTGCTCTCCATTTTCCCGCGACAGGTCATGCTGTCACCCGGTGAGTGGAGCACAGTGCCGGTGATGAATTACATTCTGCTCACCTTGTTGCCTCTCATCCTGGTGAGGAAGTCAAAATTCAGCTCCTTTTCGGCTGCCAACGGGCAGTTTATGCTTTTTGATGCGTCTGTGTATCGTAAGTATCTGCCTCACAGCCATTTTCGTGATCAAAAAGTGGAGGACATTGCCATAATACGCTACCTCAAGCAGGAAGCAATACCTGTTGCCTGCCTTGCTTCTGAAGCAGGTATCTCTTGCAGGATGTACAGTACTTTCGGTGAGGCTGTGCATGGCTTCTCAAAGAACATCGTGATGTTCTTCGGAGGTTCCCCGGTTATGGCAATTTTGTTCTGGAGCATAACCACCCTGGGATTTATCCCTGTATTAGCCGCTATATCGCCGGCCTTAATTGCTGCCTATTTTATCGCAATAATCCTCATACGCATTCTTGTCTCATTAACAAGCAGGCAAAGTATTGGCCGAAACCTTTTGTATCTCATACCGCAACAGTTGTCCATGGGACTCATGATATATCACTCAATCAGAAATTCAATTAGAAAGCAATACACATGGAAAGGCCGAAATATCAGTTAATTATATTGTGGTTGCTACTGCTTCCTCTTGCCAGCATTGCCGGCAATAAATCAGCTATTTACAGGGCTTACATCAGCAACGATATGGCCGGATGGAAAAGAACAATTGACGCCATGCAGGCCGAAAAGAACAAAACCAGCCCGTTTCTCCTCGAACTGGTCAATTACCAGTACGGATATATTGGCTGGTGCATTGGCGCCGACAGGAAGGATGAAGCATCAAAAATCCTGGGACTGGCTGAAAACAATCTCGAAATACTCGAAAACCGATCCTACAGGGTATCGTACTTAAATTCTTATAAATCTGCATTTTACGGCTTCCGTATCGGTCTCAACGTGCTCAAAGCGCCATTTATCGGGCCAAAAAGCGTTTCGGCGGCTGAACTTGCCATGAAACAGGACAGTACAAATCCATTTGGTTTCATACAATATGCCAACTCACAATACTACATGCCTGCTGCCTTCGGCGGCTCAAAAACACTCGCGATCAGGTATTATCAGAAGGCTGAAAAAATAATGAAAGCCAACCCTGCATATCTTAAAGAAGACTGGAACTACCTCAGCCTGTTATCAATCATCGGCAAAGCCATGGAAGAAACCGGCAACCTGAGGGCTGCACGTCAGTATTATGAACGCATACTGAAACTGGAGCCGAACTTTTTATGGGTAAAAAACGACCTTTACCCCAACCTGCTAAAAAAGATGAAATGATGAAAAAGGTATTAATTGCAGGTGCCGGTCTTGGCGGACTGGCCACCGGGCTTAGACTTGCCAGAAAAGGCTATGAAGTAGAAATCATTGAAAAAAATGACAAAGCGGGCGGACGCCTGAACCAGATCCGCAAAGACGGGTTCACTTTCGATACGGGGCCAAGCTTCTTCAGCATGAGCTACGAGTTTGAGGAGTTCGCAAGGGATTGCGGCATTAACCTGCCTTTTGAATACATTGAGCTGGACCCGTTATATTCAGTAAACTTCAGCAACGACCCCAAAACTTACTTCCTTCACAAAGACATAAAAAAGCTGTCAGCTCAGTTTGCCGATGTGGAACCCGGCTTCGAGAAGAAGATGGAGAAATACCTCCGGAAATCAGGCCGGCTTTTTGACGATACGGTGGATATTGTCATCAAAAACAACTTTGATTCCGTCTTCCAATATCTGCTGGCGCTCATGCACGTAAATCCTGTTCATCTGCCGGTACTTGCCAGGAGTTTCTGGAAACAGGTCACCATGAATTTCTCGTCAAAAGAAGCACAGCAGATCATTTCGCTGGTTGCATTTTTCCTTGGCCGCACACCGTTCGACACCATGGCTGTTTACACATTGCTTTCCTACACCGAATTCCGCCACGACGGCTATTACAATGTGAAGGGCGGCATGTATAAAATTGTGGAAGGCCTGGTAGGAGAACTGGAAAAAGCCGGTGCAAAAATCACCTATAATACTGAAATAGTTGACTTTGCAGCCAGCAATGGCCGCCTCGACTGGCTGGTTGATCAACAAAACAACAGGTGGAATGCCGATATATTTGTCATCAATGCCGATGCTGCGGTATTCAGGAGCAGGGTATTCCGAAGGGAAGCCTTCTCGGAGCAGCGAATGCAGAAAATGAACTGGACCATGGGCTATCTTACTTTTTATCTCGGTATCAAGTGCAAACTGCCGCAGGTGAATCATCATAATTATTATCTCGGCAACAACTACCAGGAATATGCCGACCAGGTGATGAAAAATCCTGATACGCCCGAAAAGCCTTATTATTATGTGAACGTTTTGTCGAAACACAACGCTGATTGCGCTCCTGAAGGATGCGAAAGCCTGTTCTTTGTGTGCCCTGTGCCAAACCTGCTTTTCAAGAAAAACTGGGACGATCGCGACAAGATAGTTGACAGCATTATCAGCGATTTTTCCAAACGGATAGGACAGGACATTCAGCCGGAGGTCATCTCTAAAACTATATACACTCCCGAAGACTGGCAATCGCAGTTCAACCTGTACATGGGAAGCGGGCTGGGATTATCGCACACCATGAGCCAGATCGGCGCTTTCAGGCCAAATAACTTTGATGAGAAATTTAAAAATACTTTTTACGTCGGGGCATCCACCATTCCCGGCGCAGGCCTCCCCATGGCCATCATCAGTTCGAAGCTGGTGACCGAAAGAGTACTGAAATATGCTACAAAAGGCTGATTTACTTAAAGATTGAGACGATGGGATTTTATCAGTTCACCAAAAAGCAAATAATTCTTGCGACGCTTGACGAAGTTTGGAACTTTATTTCGTCGCCTGCAAACCTGAAAGAAATCACTCCCAAAAGCATGGGTTTTGATATTACTTCGGTCAGCATGCCCGGAAAGATGTACCCCGGGATGATCATCAGTTACAAGGTAAAGCCGCTGGCCGGTATACCTGTGACATGGGTCACGGAAATCACTCACGTTGAGGAAAAACATTATTTTATTGATGAACAGCGGGTTGGCCCTTACACTATGTGGCACCACCAGCATTTTATCGAAGAAGTAAGCGAAGGGGTGCTTATGACCGATATAGTATCGTACAAACCGCCATTTTTCTTTCTTGGAAACATAGCCAACTCGTTGTTGATCAGGCGAAAACTTGAATATATCTTCGATTACAGGAAGCAAATACTTGAAAAGAAATTTCCTTCGCGATGACGGAAAAAATCACTATCTTCTGGTTTCGCCGCGACCTGCGGCTCAACGACAATACCGGTTTACACCAGGCATTGAAAAGCAGCAACCGGGTTTTGCCCCTGTTCATTTTCGATACCGAAATTCTTGATAAACTCGCTGACAAAGCCGACAGACGAGTGAACTTTATTTACTCCGCCATCGAAAAGCTTTATTCACAGCTTGTTGATATCGGAAGCTCAATGCTGGTGATGTATGGCAGGCCCGCTGATGCTTTCCGGCAACTTTCCGAGAAATACCTTATTGAGGCAGTTTACACCAACCATGATTACGAACCTTATGCCCTGAAGCGGGATTCGGCCGTAGCTGAACTGTTGAAATCCAGGCAAATACCACTCAACTCATACAAAGATCAGGTAATCTTCGAGGAGCAGGAAATCCTGAAGAGTGATGGTACTCCCTACACGGTTTTCACACCTTACTCAAAAGTCTGGAAACAAAAACTGGGTTTGCAGGGAATTAAATCCGAACCAGGCGAGAAACTAGAATCAAATTTCCTCAAAACAGCGTCTCTCCCCTTTCCATCGCTTGAATCCATTGGCTTCAGCCGTTCGCACAATACATATCCCAGTCCTGAAATTGACGAAACAATCATTCGCAATTATCACCTGACGCGTAACCTGCCTTATATGCAGGGCACTTCAAACATGAGCGTTCACCTGCGTTTCGGCACGGTAAGCATTCGCGAACTTGTAATAAAGGCACTTTCGCTGAATGAGCAATGGCTTAATGAGCTGATATGGCGTGAGTTTTTCATGATGATCCTTTCAAATTTTCCACTTGTTGTCAATAGGAGCTTCAAACCAAAGTACGACTTCATTGCCTGGAGAAACAATGAGGCGGAGTTCCTGAAATGGTGCAATGGCGAGACCGGCTACCCGCTTGTAGATGCCGGTATGCGCGAGCTCAATGAAACCGGACTGATGCATAACCGGGTGAGGATGGTTGTGGCCAGTTTCCTCACCAAACATCTGCTGATCGACTGGCGCTGGGGCGAAAATTATTTTGCCGAAAAGCTGCTTGATTTTGAACTTTCGTCAAACAACGGCAACTGGCAATGGGCTGCAGGCACCGGTTGTGATGCTGCGCCGTACTTCAGAATTTTCAATCCGATGGAGCAGGCAGCTCGGTATGATCCCGAGTCGGCTTACATTAAAAAATGGGTAAAGGAGGCCGGCACACAAGCTTATTCTGTGCCTTTGGTTGATCATAAATCTGCCAGGCAGCGGGCGCTTGATGCCTATAAGAAAGCACTCAATCCGTGAAAACTACCACTAATCGAACAACCCGAGCATAGCTCCTGTGATGGCCGATTTTACAGTGGCAGCCTTGTCAAGCCCGGTTTTATAAACCCTGAATGCCTTTTCATGATCACCGCTGTTTTCGAGGCATAAACCCAGTTCAATTAACCTTTTCAGGTAACTGTCCTGCAGCAGTAAAAGGTCTTCAAGTTCAGTAAGATGCTTATCCATGACATTGGGTTTTCGATTCTGTCAAAGGTATAGCGGCTACATTACCGCATGTTTAACCAATCGTTAGATATGCGTTAATCGTTTATCTTTACAGACAAAACAGCAGTTTGGGGATGGATATCGCGACAAAAATACGGCTGGTTGATGCCTGCCGCAAAAAGCTCACTGATTCGGGGCTGAACCTGCAACAGGCCATGGACGACCTTCAGCAACAGTCGAATGAATATGGCGCACCAAAAGACCGTTACGATCCTTTCAAAACGCAGCTTCTGCGCCGGCGCGATATGCTTGCTCAACAGCTCGCCAAGGAACTGCAGGAACTCAAAATCCTTGATAAGATTGATCTCACCATCCCAAGCACTGAGGTACGTTTCGGCGCTCTGGTAATGACTCCCGATTTTAATTATTTCATTGCTGTGGGGCTTGGAAAAATCGAAACTGCTGACGGAGTGTTTTATGCAATTTCGATGCAGGTTCCGCTCTACGAAGCGATCAGGGGAAAAAAAGCCGGTGACAGCATTATTTTCAGAAGCAAAAAGATTGAAATTCAGGGAGTTGTTTAGAAAGAATCAGGAGTTACGAATCGAAGTCTTTCGGTTTTCATCCAGTTGTAGGTTAGGGTATTGGGAATCGGCATTCGGGAAGATATAAACGGCCTTCCGGTTTCATTTTCAAGATTTAATATCTCTCCTTTCCCGTTTCGTATCTCCAGTTTCCTGATTTCTGTTTCCAGTTTCAAGTTTCCTGCTTCCATGCCGATGAATATCTTTTTTAAAGCATGTGTATAATGTTTTAGTACTTTCGAAGCATAATTTACAGCAATATGGCAAACAAAATCATGGATCCTATCGGCAAACTGATGGGATTAAGGTATAAATCACACCCATGGCATGGTGTAGAAATTGGTGAAAAAGCGCCTGAAGTACTCACTGCATTCATCGAAATGGTTGCAACTGATACAGTTAAGTATGAAGTTGACAAAGTAAGCGGTTACCTCCGCCTCGACCGGCCACAGCTTTATTCCAATTTCATCCCTGCATTGTACGGTTTTATTCCCCAAACATACAGTGGCAAACTGGTAGCAGAATTCTGCATGATGAAAACCGGTATGGAAGGTATCAAGGGCGATGGCGACCCGATTGATATCTGTGTGCTAACCGAAAAAGATATTTCGCACGGCGATATCCTCGTTCGCGCAATACCCATCGGCGGTTTCAGGATGATCGACGGCAACGAATCGGATGACAAGATCATCGCTATCCTTTGTAATGATGCAGTTTATGGAGCCTACAACGATATTTCGGAACTTCCGCACCAGGTCACCGACAGGCTGCTTCATTACTTTCTAACATACAAGGACCTTCCCGGGCAACAAAGGCGTGTTGAGATCAACCAGACTTTCGGACGTGAGGAAGCGCTTGAAGTAATCAACCGTTCGATGGACGATTACCGCAAACGGTTTGAGAATCTTGAATCGATTCTGAGAGAAGTGTAAGCTTGCCATCTTTTTCACGACTCTGATTACCTGTACCTTATACCGATAATGGATATTAATACAAAGAAAACGCTGGTACTTGGGGCAAGTCCAAACCCATCGCGCTATTCTTACCAATGTATCGAATCACTTGCTGAACATCACATACCTGTGGTTGCTGTCGGGCTGCGTGAAGGGCTTGCGGGCGATGTACCCATTCAGCGCGGGATGCCGGCAGAAAGTGGAATTCACACCGTCACAATGTACATCGGGGCACAAAATCAAACCGCTTACTATCAGTATATTCTGTCGTTAAATCCCAAGCGCGTGATCTTTAATCCCGGAAGCGAAAATCCTGAATTTGCTGATGATTTGCGCAAAAACGGAATATCTGTTGTCCACGCCTGTACCCTGATGATGCTTGATTACGGTGATTTTTAGCAACGAAGACACGAAATCAGCATTCGGAACGTTAATAGTCCGGGACCAACGACTTTTTCAAGTACATTTGCTTTCCAGTAAATTAATGAACATAGCTGACCGGATGTTTTCTATCAAGAACAGATTCCTGATTTATCTCTGTACTATTTTACTTTTCGTTCTGGTGACCGGTGCGAAAAGCACTCTTGCCCAACCTCTTACTATTGAAACAGGTACAGTTGGAAGCAACAATTGCCCTGGTATAAACCTAGCAATTCCTGTTACTGTGCAGAACATGATAGGGGTTGATTCGCTGCAGCTTACACTTACTTTTAATCCTGAAGTACTCACATACAAGACCTACAGGGCAGTTAATCAGCAGATTACCGGTGGCTATTTTAACATTGAGAACCTTACCGATAAGGTGGTCATCACCTGGAAACGCTCAACACCGGCAAGCCTCATCAATGATACATTGGCTGAACTGATCTTTTTCACAGCTCCCGGCACAACCGCTCTGGGCTTTGACGAGGCGAACTGTTTTTATTATAACCCTGAAGGCACCCTGATGCCCGACGAATATACTGCCGGCACTATTAACGTTTTTGGAAAGATCAGCCTCCTGATCACCGAAATCGATGCAACCTGTACCAATGCCTGCGATGCCAATTACATGGTTAATGCATCCGGCGGACAAGCTCCCTACAGTTACCTGTGGAACGGCACTCCGGGCAGATTCGATTCGATACAGACGAACCTTTGCAGCGGGTATAATGAACTGCTGGTGACTGATGCGAATGGCTGCGAAATCGACTCACTTTTCGTGGTAAACGGTATGCCAGGTGCCAATGTAAAGATTATTATAGAACCCGATTCGATTATTTACCTGCAGAATCCTACTCTCACCTTTCGCTTCGACGAGATTTCACCTACCCATGTCACTGAAGCACCACTTTGGGACTTCGGCGACGGTGACACTGCCCGGTCTTTCAATCCAACGCACACTTTCACAACAGCCAACACCAACCAGGACGGCTACTTCCTTCTTTCACTGCTGGTAAAAAATGAGAATGGCTGCGACAGCCTCATACAGTTGAAACTGCCGATCAAAGAAGCAAAGATCAGGATACCCAACGTGATGACTCCCAATGGCGACGGCTCGAATGACGCTTTCATGGTCATCAATGAGGACAAAAACTCTGACGACTGGATTATCAGCAATGAGTTTGAGCGGCTTGAGTTATATATGTTTGACCGCTGGGGACGGCGCGTTTATGCCAATACTGACTACAAGGGTGATTGGACAGCCCAAGGTATGCCCGACGGTGTTTACTATTTCGTAATTAAGACAATAGGGTATTATAAAACCGAAAAATATAAAGGCTCACTTACTATCCTGGGAAGTAAAGTGAAATAAATAACGGTAGATTGATTATTTCTTGCGGAAAGTCATCTTCTGAACTTCCACATAATCAATTCCAAGTAATTCATTTTCAAGGCATAAAGCCTCTTCCGGATCACCAAACAGTTCCAGCAATATCAGTCCGCGATCGTCATAGTATTCTTCATCGGTATCGTGGAGTCCCAATCTTGTCCTTATTGAACAACCATAGCGGGTAAGTATCTCCTGTATGCGGTTTGTGTCGTCTTTGGCACGGTTTACGTATATTCCAAGTATTTTTATCTCTTTCATAATTCAGACTGTTTTAGGAAACCTGAGTGGCAGGATTTTAACCACAATTGCTAACACTTACTTTGTCGAGATCGAATGACATCTCGCGAACTTCGAGTCCGCCGATGGCTTTCAGATCGTTCACCAGCGCATCTTGTTCCGCAACAGTTCCTGCCAGGTTAAGGATAATAATGCCGTTGCGGCTGCAAATATCTTCGTTCAGCTCATGGAAACCAAGCCTTGAACGGATTATGCGGGAATGTCTGGCCAGAACGGACTGTGTGTTTCCGGCTTCCTTGATTCGGTCGGCAATGTGCAGGCCTATGATACGGATTTGAGACATGAAGGTTAATGGTTATTAGTTAATGGTTAATGGCTAATGGCTAACAGCTAAAGGTTAATAGATAAGGTCAATTGTCAATTGTCAATTGTCAATTGTCAATTGTCAACTGTCAACTGTCAATTGCTTAAAAGTAGAGGTCTCGTTCGCCTGCTTTTATCTTTT
>DAONEL010000016.1:0-14584 GCA_035403045.1 Bacteroidales bacterium | reverse complement strand
TGTCAACTGTCAATTGCTTAAAAGTAGAGGTCTCGTTCGCCTGCTTTTATCTTTTCGATGCGGCGGCGGATTTCGGGAACGTTAACTTTTTCGGCTGCGGCTTCGAGTTCAACAAGGTTCTTTTCAATGGCTTCGTAACCTTTTCGTTTGGTTTCTTCCGGAGCATAATCTTCAAGATACTCGGTGAGCGTGAGCATGGCATTCGGAGAACAGTAGCGTTTGATGAACCCCGGCACTGAAAATTCCATAAAATGCTCACCCGTGCGGCCCAGCCTGTAGCAAGCTGTACAGAAGGAAGGCATGTAACCGGTATTTATCAGCTCATCAATGATCTCGTTGAGAGAACGGCTGTCGGCGATGTGAAACTGCTCGCGGTTAAGGTTTTGTTCTTCGTTCATGCTGTCGGAGTAGCTTCCAAGTTCCAGTTTTGTGCCACCATCAATTTGCGAAACGCCAAAACGCATTACTTCTCTTCTCACTTCAGGGTTTTCACGGGCTGTGAGGATGAGTCCGGTATATGGCACCGCCAGGCGGAGAATAGCCACCAACTTGGTGAAATCATAATCTGAAACACGGTATTTTCCGTCAAAATTAATCGCGGAAGCTTCCTGGATGCGGGGAAATGAGATGGTATGCGGGCCAACATTATAACATGCTTCCAGATGGTTAGTATGTCTTATGAGCCCCATCACCTCAAACCGCCAGTCGTAAAGGCCGATCAATGCACCAATGCCCACATCGTCGATACCGGCTTCCTGTGCACGGTCGAGGGCTGTGAGCCTGTATTCGTAATTGCGCTTTGCACCACCAAGATGATAATGAGTATAAATTTCAGGGTGGTATGTTTCCTGAAATATCTGGTAAGTACCTATACCGGAGGCCTTTACAGTCCTGAAACCTTCTATTTCGAGAGGTGCTGCATTAATATTTACCCGGCGTATCTCCCCGTGGCCTTTCTTTACACCGTAAACAACATTCACTGTGTGAGCAATAAACTCAGGGCTGTATTCGCGGTGTTCGCCATATACCAGGATAAGCCGTTTCTGTCCGTTGTCCTCAAGTGCTTCCACTTCATGAACCAGTTCCTGGTCGGAGAGCGTCTTGCGGATGGCATCTGTATTGGAAGACTTAAACCCGCAGTAGCTGCAGTTATTGCTGCATTTATTACCTATATATAGCGGCGCAAAGAGCACAATACGGTTCCCATAAACCTTTTCTTTCAGTTTACGGGCACCTTCTTTGATTTCTTCAACAAGGTCGCTATCGGTTGCATTGATAAGTACGGCGGTTTCGGCCAGTGTAAGCCTCTGTTTATCAAGCGACTTTGCAATAACATCCTGCACCTGCTTACGGTCGGGCTTTGTATTATTGAGGATGTCCCAGATTTCGTCCGCATCAATGAACGGTTTCATTCGCTGGTCGGGAATGCGGCATTTTTCAGGCGTAAATTTCATTTTTAATATCTCCTATGCCTACAAAATTACGAAATATACGGAAATTCAGGTATTATAATACCGAATTTATTTTTACTAAAAAAGTTGTCTTATAGGAATGCTTCTCAAAAACTAAACGATTTGCTGTCAACATTTTAACTATACTTCTATCACAAGATTATCATAAGCCAGCCGGACATATGGAGGTAGTTTCTTCTCAACATCTTCCTGCTTGCCCAGGAAATGGCTTATATGTGTAAGGTACGCTCGTTCGGGCTTTAGATCTTCCAGTATTTCGAGGGCTTCGCTGAGCGAAAAGTGCGAGACATGCCGTGAATTTCTTAAAGCATTGAGAACTATCACTTTCGATCCTCTTACCTTCTCCAGTTCGCCGGCATCAATATGGTTCGCATCCGTTATATAAGTAAAATTTCCTACACGGTAGCCGGTTATGGGCAAATCCTGGTGCATAATCTTAATGGGCTGAAACTCAATGCCGCTGATGGTGAACGGTTCATCACCTATGGTATTGAGTGTGATCTGCGGTATGCCGAAATATCGACCCGAAAAAAAGATATACGGGAACTGGGTTTTGATTGACTCAAGTGTTTCGTGGGTACCGTATATATTGACAACCTTGTTGAGGATGTAGTTGAATGCCCTTATATCGTCGAGGCCGGCGATATGATCGCGGTGGGCATGTGTAAAGATCACTGCATCAATGTTTTCAATTTTGTTTTTCAACATCTGGTTTCTAAAATCGGGCCCGCAGTCGATTACGACATTTGTATTTCCCACAGTTAGCATGGCTGATGTTCTGTAACGCCTGTCACGAGGATCATCGCTCCTGCATACATCACAATTACAGGCAATTACAGGAACACCGGTCGAGGTGCCGGTTCCAAGGAAGGTAACTTTCATTTTGCTATCTGTCGACACTTATCTGTAATTATTTCATCATGATTAAAACATCCGGCTTTTCAGAAAATCAGCTCTTCCACCAGTTCCCTGTCTTTCCCGAGTTGGCGTTTCAGGTCTGACGCATCACTGAATGTAAATTCGTCCCGTATCTTTTTGGCAAACAACAGTTTCACTTCGGCTTCCCAAAGGCGGGGCTGTTCAAAAGGAAAGACCTCAATTGAAAGGGCATTAAAATCGCGTTCGGCTCCGTACCGGTTGTTCCTGATGTTGACGATGGCTTTTGATGACTGACCTGCATTTTCAACCTTCACGGCATAAACTCCATCGGGCGGAACGAGCTTACATTCCTCGTCGATGCTGATAAAGTATGTCGGAAAATCAAGGTTTGTAAGCAACCTGCTGCCTTTTACTGCTTTGCCAATAATCATATAATGATGATCGAGGTAGGCATTCGCCCGCTGGATCCGCCCTTCCTGCAAAGCTTTGCGAATGAGTGTTGAACTAACCGTTTCGTTATGTATATCCTGTTCAGGAATTTCCTCCACATCAAAACCATAGTATTTTCCTAACTCGTTGAGATATTCGAAATTACCTTCCCTGTTATGACCGAACTGGTGGTTGAAGCCGATAACTATTTTCCTGGCATGTAGTTTTGCCACCAGCAGATTCCTGATAAAGTCGATGGAAGATATTTCGGAGAACTCCCTGGTGAATTCCACAATAATCAGGTTATTAAGGCCTGACCTGGTGAGCAGTTCCACCTTTTCACGCTGCGAGTTGATCAGGTATAGGTCTTTACCGGCCGTTTCCGGAAATAACACCTTGCGGGGATGCGGATGGAAAGTGATGAGTACACTCTCTCCACCCATCTGTTTAGCAAGCCAGTTTATACGGTTTATGATCGCTTTATGTCCCACGTGCACACCATCGAACGATCCTGTAGTTACAACCGGATTAGGTATGGCAGCAAGTTCATCAAAACTGTGGAATACGCGCATAAAGCTGATTACAAATCAATTACAAGGTCAGGAGAGGTCGTGAAGCGGTCACACGACCAATTACATTTTCTTAACGAAATAGGCTATCTTTTCGAGAGAAGTGATAATATCATACTCCTCGAGGTAAACACTTGAAGGCACATTGAGTGGTTTGGGAGTAAAATTAAGGATGCCTTTAATCCCTGCCATTACCATTGCATCAGCCACAGCAGGGGCTTCGGAAGCGGGCACGGTGATTACACCAATGGTAATATTTTCCTTTCTGATTATTTCGACGAGGCGATTATAATCATAGCACCATACGCCGGCATAAACGCGGTCAACTTTCTCCGGGTTAATATCGAATCCGGCAACAATCGACAATTTGGTACGTTTGCCGCTCAGGTATCCGATGATCGACCTGCCGAGGTTACCTATTCCTACTACGGCAACCCTTTGTCCTTCGCGGCTGTCGATGATCTTCCCGATAATCTCGATAAGTTCTTTTACATCATAGCCCTGGCGTAAAGTGCCTGAGTAGCCGATGAGCATGATGTCGCGCCTTACCTGCACTGGCGTTATATGAAGCAGGGCTGCGAGTTCGTGCGAGAATATGTGGTGTTTACTCTCAGTAATAATATTGATAAGAGTCCGGCGGTACTGGCTAAGCCGTTCAACGGTTTTATCAGGAAGTTTCTTCATCGTAGTCTAATTGGTTTTTTCGAACTGATTATGCTGGTTGAAATTAATCTTCGGGTATGGGCAAAGTGATGATAAAGGTTGTCCCCTGTCCGGGATTGCTTTGCACATTGATTGATCCCTTGTACATATCCACGATCTTCTTCACAATCGACAGTCCCAGCCCGCTGCCGGTTATGCCGCGTGTTTCCTGGTTCTTGATACGTACAAAATCATCAAATATTTTTTCCGCATCTTCATTTGACATGCCGATGCCTGTATCGGAAACTGATATACGGATAGCTTCAGGCAATTTTTCAATAAAACAATCGACCCGCCCACCGGCTTTGTTGTATTTTACCGCGTTGGAGATCAGGTTATTCATAATTATCTCAATCTCACCTGCATCAGCCTTCATCGTGACTGGTAATTTGGTATTGAGATATATATCCACATCCCGTTGGATAGCATAAGGACGATTGGTATCAATCGCCATCTGCACAATCTGCCGCAGGTCAACCTGCTGCAATTTCTGTGTCGGTTTGCCCGATTCAATTTTAGTGAGGTCGAGAAGGTCGAGTATGAGCTGACGCATCCCTTTTATCCTTTCGATTGAACGGTCGAGCATCTCGGTATAGGCGTCAACATTGTTGCCGAACTGCTTTTCGCGGATCATGTGAAGATAGCCGTCAATAGCATTCAGCGGGGCTTTAAGTTCGTGCGAAAGCACCGAAAGAAACTGGAAACGTATCTGCTTGCCCGTGCTGTTGAGCGACTGGGTCATGCGTTTCAGGAAGAGCTGCTTGGTAATATTCTCGATGCTGGCCCTTATCTCCTGGGGAGTGAAGGGTTTAGGGATGAAATCGAAAGCGCCGTCGCGGGTTGCTTTCACGGCAAGCTCCAGCGAAGCATAGGAAGTAATCATCACGACCACAATGTCGTAATGCTTGTTCTTGACGTATTCAAGCACTTCTACTCCCTGGATATCAGGTAGTTTATTATCAAGCAACAGAATATCGGGCTGCTGGGTATCAATGATTTCAATCCCCTCGCTGCCGGTTGCGGCTTCCAGTATTTCGAAATCGATCTGTTCATCCATGAAAGGATAATCAACCCTGAAGTTCTGCAATATACGCCTTGTCCCGTCACGTATTCCCTGCTCATCGTCAACAACCAGTATCTTGAAAGTAGCCATACTTTACATTTTTAACAGTTTCTTTATTTCCCGGTGCAGTTGGTCAGCTCTTATCCCTTTGTCTAGGAAAAGGTCGGCATTGATCCATCGCTGGTTTTCATGGGCCATTACATCGAAAGTCATCCCTGTTTCGGCAGTAACGGCCGTGGCGATAATAATCGGAATATCAGGATATTTGCGCTTGATTTTGTAGCTCAGAATAAAACCACTGTCGTCGGTTTCCATCATCAGGTCGAGTATGCAGAGATCGGGTTTCACCTCTTCAATCACTTTTTCAGCTTCTTTCTGACTTTCGGCTGTGATGGTGTCGAAACCCATTTGTTCAACCTTCAACTTCATCTGGAAGATGTAATCGATGTCGTCATCAACAATTAATATTCTCTTTTTCATTACTTTACAATCTTGTTGAATATCATTTTCAGAAGAATGATCACTTCATCCGGTATTAAACCATTCTTTTACGCGGAATTGTGATGGTAAATGTAGTTCCCGTTGGCCCCGCCGACGGATCAGGATTTGAATCCACACGTATGTCGCCTTTGTGCATCTTAACGATACCATAGATAATGGGCAGCCCAAGCCCGGTACCTTTTCCGATGCCTTTTGTAGTAAAGAAAGGTGTGAACAGCTTGTCCATATGTTCCCTGGCAATACCAGAGCCGTTATCAGTGACCTGTAACATGATATTTTCAGGTGTATCGGTAAGCCCCAGTGTTATTTTTCCTCCATCAGGCATGGCTTCAATTGAATTCTTCAGGAGATTGGTGATAACCTGCGTCATCTGGTCGAAGTCGAGCATGGCACCCGGATCCGAGAGGTTGTTACTCAGGGTCAGGCTGATATTCGATGGAACAACAACAGAGTTAATGCTGTGCTCGGCAAGCGCAGTTACATCTGCATCACTAAAATTCACCTGGTTTTTGCGGGCGAAATTGAGCAGGCCTCCTACTATTTTCCGGCAACGGTCGGCCTGCTCCACAATGAGGTCGAGGTCTTTGTGAATTGGATTATCTTCCGGAACTTCCTCTCTCAATATGTTGCTGTACATTGTGATAACTCCCAGGGGGTTATTCAGTTCATGGGCAATGCCGGCAGATAACTGTCCCATACCTGCTAGTTTTTCCGAATGCCTGAGAGCTTCCTGTACAGTAGCAAGTTTTTCGTTTGAAATATTCAGATCCCTGATGTACTTATGAAGCTTTTCTATGGAGTAAGGAAGGCACATTTCCGATTCAGCCAACCCGCTGAGGATCGCAGTTGCATGTTCCTCGCAGGAATCATAACCACAAGCCCCACAGTTCAGATAGTCAACCGGTCCGTATTTACCCATCCTGAACATTACTTCCTTAATTTGTTCAGCCGATGGTTTAACCACCCTCATATCGTTTGCTTTAAATGTCCTGGACAGGTCAAGCCGGATGTATTCGTCAAGATTTTTCTGCCATTCCTCACGGTCAAGCGCCGACATCTTGGCATTGGCATACTTGATGATACTTGCTTTTTTCGCAAAACGGTTGCTGCTGGCAGCTGTATTGATGTAGGGCGACATGCCCGGCCCCATGATGCAGCCCTCGCAGCACAGCAGGTGCACATGATGTTCTCTCAGGTTGCCCTGCTCGTACTCACGCAAGGCATCCTGAAAATTGCTCTTCCCTCCTGCTACGAGTACGTTCTCGCTAAGAATATCCTCGGTGACTTCCATGGTATTCAACAGCCCGTGACTAAGGGGGAAAATGGCTCCGCGGCCTGACAACGGCGGGTCAAATTCAGATAATTCAACTGACTTCGGAGTTATCCTGTTTAGCTCAAACATTTCACGCAACTCCCTGAAAGTGATCGCATTGTCAATTTCTTTTGATTCAGCCTTTTTGGCCAGACAAGGGCCAATAAATACAAGGAGAGAATCAACACCATATTTATGGCGCACTACCCTGGCCATAGCCACCATCGGAGAAACCACTTCAGCCATGTTGCCGACAAGATCAGGGTAATAGCGCTCGATGTAGGAAACAATGGCAGGGCAATCGGACGAAATAGCGGGTGCGCCGCTGTTCAGTTGTTCTTTATATTTTCGCGCTACGAGATCGGCCCCAAAGGCCACCTCGGTCACATACCTGAAACCGAGTTTACGAATCATCCCTACAAAGGTGTGATGATCGGGAATTTCGGAAAACTCAGCCGGAAAACTCGGAGCAACCATGGCTATTACTTTTGCCCCTGACTGAATAAGTTTAGTAACCGGGTCAATTTCGCGCCGGAAAACTTTAGCTCCCTGGCTGCAGACTTTGATGCAGTTTCCGCAGGCAATACAACGTTCGGTAATCACTTCAGCCTGGCCACCAACGATACGTATTGCTTTGGCCGGGCACTCCCTGACACAGGTATAACAAACCCTGCATTTCTCCTTAATGGTAAAAACCAGTTTTGCTATTGCCGGGTTTGGCTGGTTGACGTTATATACCGAATCTTCCATTCTGGTTGATAATTGGAGCAAATATGTTTAAAGCAGCACTTCTCTCTTCTGATAGGTTGTATGCAAAAGGTTTGCCGATTCATCGCTGCCGGGTTCCACAAGGAAAGTTTCGTATAAGGAGTTGAGCGAAGGATTTTTATACGGTGTTTTCACTGTTTCCTTATCGTCGATCTCATATATTGCTTTGATACGGTTCCTGACCGATCCTGCGTTTTTACCGGCCGGCTGGCCGCCACCTCCGACACATCCTCCGGGGCAGGCCATCACTTCAACGAAGTGAATGTCGCTGCGGCCCGATTCTATTTCGTTGAGCAACTCCGGAGCATTGCCCATACCATTAATTACCGCGAAACCATATGTGCGCTCTCCGATTTTTATCGAGAATTCCTTTACATCTTTTGACGACCGGAGTTCGGGAATTCTTTTCAGCGGAAGGTCTTTGCCTGTAATGCGGAAATGCAAAGCCCTGACAACCGCCTCGGTTAGCCCGCCACTTACTGCCAGCATTTTTCCTGATGCACTGCGTGTTCGGTAAGGCTGATCAGCCATTTCCGATTCAACCTGCTGAACATCTATGCCATTGAGCCGGATAAGCCGCGCCAGTTCGCGGGTAGTGAGCACCATATCAACATCCGTTATCCCTTTGTGTGTCATCTGTTCACACTGGGCTTCAAACTTTTTAGCGATACAGGGCATTGCCGAAACCGAATAAATGCTCTCAGGCTGTATCTTCTTAACCTTTGTAAAATGATTGCTTATAACCGAGCCCATCATTTGCTGCGGCGACTTGCATACCGAAATATTTCCCAGCAATCCGGGCCTGAACTGCTCGGCATATTTAATCCATGCAGGGCAGCAACTCGAAAACAATGGCAGTTTCTCTCCGCTGCTGATTCGTTGCAGCAACTCATTGGTTAGTTCAGCAACGTAAAGATCGGCTGCAAAGGAAGTATCGAAAACATGGTCAAATCCTATCTTACGCAGGACGGCATACATAACACCTTCTATATCCTTACCCGGCCTGAGGCCAAATTCTTCAGCCAGGGTAACCGAGAGTGTCGGCGAACATTGGATGACAGTGTTGATAGCCGGGTTGTGAATCATCTCCTGGAGTTCGGCGGGATGTTTTTTCTCAGAAAGAGCACCGGTAGGGCAAACCATGATACACTGCCCGCAATTAATGCAGCTTGACAGGTTCATACCTTTGTTGAAGGCGGGGCCCACCTGCATTTCGTTTCCACGACCGATAAATTCCAGTGCCGTGATATCCTGAACTTCTTCACAAACCCTTATGCAACGGCCACATAATATGCATTTGGCCGGATCGCGGAAGATAGCCGCACTCGACGGATCTGTTTTATACTTATTTTTCTTTCCGTAGAATCGCCGTTCTCTCACATAGAGATCTTCGGCAAACTTTTGCAGCTCGCAATTGCCGTTGCTTTCGCAATAAAGGCAATCGTCGGGGTGATTACTCAGGAGCAGTTCTATATTTGTCTTGCGGGCTTTAATTACCCGTGGTGAGTGTGTACGTATCTTCATCCATTCTTCAACAGGATGCGAGCAGGCCGGTATAAGCCCCTGCCTGCCTTCAACCTCAACCACGCACATGCGGCAGGCACCTGAAGGCTGCAAGCCCCGGATGTGACAAAGTGTAGGCACACTTATTGCATTCCGCTCAAGTGCCGAGAGAATGGTTTCGCCATTTCGCGCTTTTATTGTTTTCCCGTTGACCTCTATGTCAAAAAACATCATGCATGTTGTTCATTAATGTGTTGATGATCTGATTTTTACATTAAGCCAATGAGTTACTTTATGGTGATGGCTACAAATTTGCAAACATCGTAACAGATGCCGCAGCCAATGCATTTATCCTCAATGATGAAATGAGGCTGGCGAGGCTGCCCAACAATAGCATTTGTCGGGCATTTGCGCAGGCATGCCACACAGCCTGTGCACTTGTCCACTTCGATGTAGAACACCCGGAGTTCTTTACAAACCCCTGCCCGGCATTTGCGGTCGAACACATGCTCTTCAAATTCGTCGCGGAACCATTTCATAGCACTTATCAGCGGATTGGGAGCCGTTTGTCCTAACCCGCATAATGACGTATCGCGGATTACTTCGGCCAACCCTTCAAGCTGCATGATGCCCTTAAATCTTTCGAGTACTTCGTGTCCTGATTCACTTGGCGGACGGCGGGTAATATTTTCGAGGATCTCATGAATGCGCCGGGTACCTTCCCTGCAGGGGATACATTTGCCGCAGCTCTCCTGCTGCAAAAAGTTCATGAAGAACTTCACCATATCCACCATACAAGTATTTTCATCCATTACCACCATGCCGCCTGAGCCCATGATAGCGCCTGCTTCCCAGAGTGACTCGTAATCTACCGGCAGGTCGAGCTGTTGCTCAGGTACACAACTTCCCGAAGGGCCGCCAATCTGTACTGCCTTAAAATGCTTTTCATTCTTTATTCCACCCGCTATTTTAAAGATAAGGTCTTTGAGCGTTGTTCCCATTTCAACCTCAATGAGACCTGTGCGCGCTGATTTTCCGGTAACGGCAAACACCTTGGTTCCTTTGCTGTTGGCTGTACCAATACTGTTAAACGCCTGTGGTCCGTGCCTCAGTATGAAGGGTACATTGGCCAGCGTCTCCACGTTGTTGATTACAGTAGGTTTCCTGAACAATCCTTCAATCGCGGGGTAGGGCGGCTTGGGAGCGGGCATGGCTCTTTTGCCCTGGATACTGTTGATGAGTGCGGTTTCTTCGCCGCATACGAATGCTCCCGGACTAACCACTACATTAATCTGCAGATCGGTACCGCTCCTGAATATGTTATAGCCTGACAGTGCATACTCCTTCATCTGCGCGATAGCAAGCTTAAGATTTTTTATAGCCTGCTGATAATCAGCCATAATATATATGTATGCCTTTGTAGCGCCAATGGCATAAGCAGCTATGGCAATGCCTTCGAGCAGGAGGTGCGGGTCGCCTTCAATAATGGCACGGTCCATAAATGCACCGGGATCACTTTCGGCTGCGTTGCATACCAGGTATTTCTGGTCGCTCACTGAATTGTGGGCAGTTTTCCACTTACGGCCGGTAGTATATCCGCCACCACCACGCCCTCTCAGGCCGCTTTCATCAATAATATCACAAACTTTTTCAGCCGTATAGTTATTGAGGCACTTCAGGTAAGTTGAATATCCACCCCGGGCAATATAGCCTGAGATGCTCTGAGGGTCACTTTTACCGCAATTGGCAAGAACAATCCGGTGCTGGTACCTGAAGAACGGCAGCCTGCTTATATCTTCCAC
Organism: Bacteroidales bacterium; assembly: GCA_035403045.1. Taxonomy (GTDB): domain Bacteria; phylum Bacteroidota; class Bacteroidia; order Bacteroidales; family UBA4417; genus UBA4417. The sequence continues at coordinate 3,584 of DAONEL010000016.1, read as the reverse complement.
TCCGTTCCAGGCTTCGTGCAAGGGATTTAAAAACTGCCCAAGGACATTGTCGGCAGGCACAATGCCGTTGAATATGTCGTCCAGGATGGGTTCAACCATCGTTGAATCCACATTATTGAATGAAATTCTGGATTTGCCGGGGATTTGCACATCCATCAGCGGTTCAGCTGAACAAAGCCCGATGCAACCGACCTCTACAATTTCGGCATCAATTGATTTTTCGCCAAGGTATTCTTTAACAGTCTTAAGAGTATTTCCGGCGCCGGCTACAAGCCCGCAACTGCCTGTTCCGATATATATCACCGGCCGACTGATCCTGTCGCGGCGAATTTCTGCAAGTCTCCCATTGATGGAGTGAGCCGTTACGGGTGACTTTGAGGTAAGAACTTCAGATATCAGAAAATCCCTAACATCCATGCGATTTAACTTACAAGTTTTACAGCGCTTTGACTAACCCTGATTTTTGCGGATATCATTAAAAAGCAAGACCAGATCGTCGGGCGAAATCATTGTGTGAAATTCTCCATTGATACATACGACCGGCGCTTTGCTGCATGCTCCCATACAATCAACAACCTGAAGGCTGAACAGCCCATCGCGCGTTACCTGCCCATCACGTAATTTAAGCAGCTTATCAATTTCCCTCAGCAGTGACATTGATCCTTCGATGTGGCATGTTGTTCCGCCGCATACCCTGATGTGAAACCGTCCGCGTGGAACAAACCTGAAATGGTCATAAAAAGTGGCAATTCCATAGACCTTGCTCGATGGCAGGTTCAGATGGCTGCCCACATAAACGATTGCTTCTTCGGACAGGTATCCGATACTGTCCTGAATCTCCTGTAATACAGGCAGTAAAGCCTCACGACTACCTTTTTTATATTTCAGGCAAATCTCTTCTATGCTTAAAGGCATATCTGCTGTATTGAAGTGTCAGGTACAAAAATAAGCATTCCCTAAGATTGGAAGTAACAATTTGTGAAAAAAATAACAGTGTTATTAAATTAACAATTGAGCTGCTGACTAATATTTATTAATTTTGTTATCAATATGATGTAATTTCACCTCTTTTCAGAGGATTACATTCGCTGTGACATGGAAAACCAGAAGAAAGAGATCATTATTTGCCTTGGAAGTTCCTGCTTTGCCCGTGGAAATAAAGCTATTGTAAAGCTGATTACAGAGTTTCTTAAAGAGCACAATTTGCAGAATGATGTCAAATTTCACGGGGAACGGTGTTTTGGCAAATGTGCCGACGGACCGATGCTAAAACTTGGTGACGAATTTTATGAAAACACTGAACCTGAGTCCATTATAAGGATACTGGAGGAGTATATTGCGAAACAATAACCCGGCTCTTACGTAAAAAGAACCTTCCATGTTTGAAAGACCCCTGCTTAAAATAAATCACGACCGCTGTAAAGAGTGCTATGCCTGTATCCGCATATGCCCGGTCAAGGCAATAGAACTTCGTGCCGGTGAGAATGTTCCTTTCATTGCTGATAACCGGTGCATTGGCTGCGGCAGTTGCCTGGAAGTTTGTCATCCAAATGCCATAGTATATTACGATTCGCGCAACGAGGTCAAGGAAATTCTAAAATCAGGAGAACCAGTTGCTGCCATACTTGATCCAAGTATTTCGGCTGAGTTTGATGATATAACCGACTACCGAAAATTCGTGGCAATGGTCAAGCAGCTGGGTTTTAAATATGTACATGAAGCATCATTTGGTGTTGATCTGGTTGCCAAGGAATATCACGAAATGATAAGCAACTTCCTGGGGAAGTATTATATCCTGGCCAACTGCCCTCCTATCGTTTCACTCATCGAGAAATTCCATCCGGAACTCCTTGAGAACCTGGCTCCTATCGTTAACCCGATGATCGCCTCTGCAAAAATCATAAGAAGCATTCATGGTGAAGAAATAAAGGTGGTCTTTATCGGGCCCTGCCTCGGCGCCAAAACTGAAGCACTCAGACATGATGAAGATGGCCGCCTTGATGCCGTCCTAATGTTTGATGAACTGCGGCGGATGTTTGATGAAACGGGAATTAAGGAAAGTACCATTGAATTTGCTGATTTTGAAGAACCCTCAGGCTATAAAGGTTCGCTGTATGCACTCAGCGACGGAATACTGCAGGCAGCAGGGCTGAGCCAGGACATGCTCAGCGGAACCATGGTCACAATCGACGGTCGTGACAGGATATTGCAGGCAATCAGGCAGTTTGAGGAAAGTATTGATTACATTAAGAAAAACTTCAACATATTTTACTGCGAAGGATGTATTATGGGGCCCGGCATGAAGCCCAACGGCATGAAACTAAAGCGTCGGACCGAAGTTGTGAGCTATGCCAACAAGCGGCTGGCTAACTTTGAGAAAGGAAAATGGATCAAAGAACTGAACAGGTTCAGCGGAATAGACCTGAAACGTACATTTGCCGCAGATGATCAGCGCCTGCCTGTGCCTCCTAAAGAAAAAGTTGAAGAAATCCTGAAAATCATCGACAAGGGTGACGGCGAACAGGATCTTGGCTGCAAAGCCTGTGGTTATGAGAGCTGCCGTGCTTTTGCCGAAGCTGTTGCAAACGGTATTGCCCGTACCGATATGTGTATTAATCACTCACTCCGTAGCAAACAGGAATACATCAAATCGCTGAAGGTTTCGAACGAGAAACTCGCAAAAACGCAACAGGCGCTTCAGGACTCCGAAAAGCGCGCCCTGGTTGAGAAACAGGCAACACAGGATGCACTTGAGACCACTCAGACTATGCTGAGAAAACTCCCTACCGCTGTTCTCATTGTTGACGAATCGATGAAGATCATTGCTTCAAACGAGAGCTTTATAACGATACTTGGCGATGAAGCGGCTGATATTAATGAGATTATCCCGGGGCTTGTAGGAGCCGACCTGAAGACATTGCTTCCTTTCAACTTTTATAAACTTTTCTCATACGTGCTTACCAGCGCCGAAGATATTATTGGCCGTGACGTCCACCTGAATGATAAATTGTTGAATGTCACCATCTTCACAATCAAGAAAAACCAGATTGTAGGCGGTGTAGTTCGTGATATGTACATGCCCGAAGTGAGGAAAGAAGAAGTAATAAACCGTGTGACAGAGGTGATAGAACAAAACCTCGAACTTGTACAGCAAATCGCTTTCCTGCTTGGAGAAGGAGCTTCCAAAACAGAAAAAATGCTCAATTCAATTATCGAATCCCATCAATCGAAGGAAGAATAATTTGCACGGAAACATCCATGACTGCAACCAGCAACCAGATAAACAACAATCCGTTCTATGTTGAAGTAAACGTGGTACAGAAAAACCATGACCTTGAACGTATCTGTGGCGACCATTTCCTGTCAAAGAGAATTTATGAGGAGAACAGGATCATCGTGGTGCTGAGCGATGGAATGGGGCATGGCGTGAAGGCAGCCATGCTTTCAACCCTTACTGCAACCATGGCTTTGAACCTCACCGAAGAGCATAAGGACGTTCAGCGCATCGCCGATATCATTATGAATACCCTGCCGGTATGCAGCGAACGCAAAATGAGTTACAGCACCTTTACCATTGTTGATAT
>DAONEL010000015.1:26183-31593 GCA_035403045.1 Bacteroidales bacterium | reverse complement strand
TATGCAAAACGCTATAACCCGCACCGATTTCAATTTTCCTGGACAACAGAACCTTTATGTTGGCAAGGTCCGCGACGTTTACAATATCAAGGATGAACTGCTGATCATGGTCACCAGCGACCGCATTTCAGCCTTTGACGTTGTGCTGCCGAGAGCCATTCCATACAAAGGCCAGGTATTAAACCAGATAGCTGCCAAATTCCTGGACGATACCGCTGATATTGTGCCCAACTGGAAAATAGCTGTTCCCGATCCGATGGTGACCGTTGGCAGGCTATGTGATCCTTTCAAGGTTGAAATGGTGATACGCGGTTACCTTTCGGGACATGCCTGGCGTGAGTATAAGGCCGGCAAACGCTCGATATGCGGAATACCGATGCCTGACGGAATGAAGGAAAATGATAAATTTCCCGAGCCTATCATCACTCCTACCACCAAGGCTGCCGTAGGCCACGACGAAGATATCGCGAAAGAAGAAATCCTTAAACTGGGGCTTGTCGATAAAGAAGATTACGAACTTCTTGAAAAATACACCCGTGCCATATTCCAGCGCGGCACCGAAATAGCAGCAAAAATGGGGCTTATCCTCGTCGACACCAAGTATGAGTTTGGAAAAGCAAACGGGCAGATATATCTGATCGATGAGATCCATACACCGGACTCGTCGCGCTATTTTTACAAGGAAGGTTATGAAGAACGTCAGGCCAAAGGTGAGCCGCAAAAACAGCTTTCCAAGGAATTTGTGCGCGAATGGCTCATGGCAAACGGTTTCCAGGGTAAGGAAGGCCAGCAGGTTCCCATTATGACTGATGAATTTGTTAATTCGGTTTCCGAAAGGTACATAGAACTCTACGAAAACATCACAGGACAGAAGTTCGAAAGGGCTGATGTTTCTAATGTGCCATCGAGGGTTGAGGGGAATATCAACAAGTTCCTGCAGGCGTATTACCGTTAGTTGTAATAGTGAATAGTGAATGGTGAATGGTGAATGGTGAATGGTAGATTGTTTAATAGTAAATAGTTCAGCTAAGCGTTCACTGCTAACACCAAATTCCCGGTAACCATTTTCCGTCAACCGGTCTGCCAGAATTTACTTCAGGATTTTGCCCAGGATTTTCAGTTCTGCGGCTTTTGCCGTTTCGCCTTTTTTCTCGAATGCCTGCCTTAGTTCATCGATGAGGCGCGCAATGATACTTTTGTTTGAACAGATTGTATAATAACGTTCATCGGGGGTTATTCCAGCCTGTTTGAGATAGAGTTCCACCTCGCGGCGTGAAAAAACTGCTCCCTGCGCAAATGGGTTGATATAAAAAAGGATATCATCTGCCTTAACAGGCAAAACTGAATCATCAGTATAGGTTGCAATGAAATGACCCGGCAAACCTACGCCGTAAACCGGCAATTCAAGCTTTCCGGCTAAGGCGACATAAAGTATTCCAAGCGATAACGGGTTTCCTCGCCGATTCTCGAAAAGATTACTCAGAAAATAACCAGCCGGTTCAAACGTTTTCCCGGGCTCGGGCTTTTGTCCGAACTGATGAACTTCGTAAAGAATATGATTGAAAACCTTGATGGTTTCGAGCGCCGTAAGACTGTTGTTCAACTCCAGCCAAATATCGCGCCTGATTTTTTCAAAACGTTCCCGCAGATTCTGCTCATTGAACTCGGGATACTGGAACCTGTTAACAATACAGCAACCCTCAAGAAGGTCGTGGTCATCACCGGCGGCCCAGTCGGTAAGCCGGCACCTGACATCTTCAAACTGAATTTTGTGCACTATTTGCTCAATGCGGTTTTGCACCAGCTCATCAAATGTATGTTCCCACACATCTTCCAGGGTGTGAACCGCCTGTGGACCTAACCCGTATATCCGTTCGCTTACGCTTAGGTAAGTTTCCGGATCAGGGTCATCTAAAAGGCTTATCAGTGCCTGTAATTCAGGGTCAACGATGGCGAGCGACATACAACAAAGGTACTTCTGCTTATGAAGCTCAGAAAAAGCAGGCAGCAGGATTTTTTCAACAATGCTTCGTTGATAGAAACCGGCAAAAAACTGACTGGTTATTGTGCCAGTTTTTCAAGGACAAGAGCGATCAATCGCTCCATATCCTTCTTATAATCAGCAGCATACGTTTTGACCACCCTATTGGCAACAATATTGCAAATAGTCAGGGTTTCGTGACCAAGTAGCCTGCCGAGTCCATAAAGTGCCGACGTTTCCATTTCAAAATTGGTAATACGTTTCCCCTGGAACGAAAATGTCTCAATCAGGCTGTTCAATTCCGGGAAAGCAGTTTTCAGCCGCAGTTCCCTGCCCTGCGGGCCATAAAATCCCGGTGCTGTTAGAGTAATTCCCTGCACAAGGCCTTCTCCCAACGAAGAAAGCAACTTTTGAGATGCCGGAACTGCATAAATTCCGGGCAGTTTGTCATTCCAGCCGGTGTGCTTAACAAATGCGTTTGCGAGTAAAGGATCTGTCACCTTTTCGTTGCCGCTGTAAAAATAAAGCAAACCATCGAGGCCGATTCCATGCGTGGAAGCCACCGCAACTCCGGGTTCTACATCGGCTTGTAACGCACCTGAAGTGCCTAACCGGATGATATTCAGCGATGTATGCCGCGATTTTGGCTCACGTGTTTCAAGGTTGATATTGACAACTGCATCCAGCTCATTCATCACAATATCCAGGTTATCAGTCCCCATGCCTGTGGAAAGGACTGTCAACCGCTTGCTGCCGATATCACCTGTGTGGGTGACCATCTCGCGGTTCTGCACCCTGAATTCAATTCGGTCGAAATGCTTTGAAATTTCAGGTACACGGCCAGGATCGCCAACAACAATAACTGTATCTGCAAGATTCTCAGGTTTCAGATGGATGTGATACAGGCTGCCATCATTGTTTAAAATAAGTTCGGATTCAGGAATACGCGACATATCAGTAACTTTGCCTCAAAAGTACAAATAAGCATTTAATCAGAGATATTAGTAATCATCAGGATCAGCCCTAAAGACAATCTCTGCAGATTTTCAATATTAAATCCGGCCAGGAAGCCAGGATAATGAATTGAAATCGGCATCGGTTAAAGTTCCTGAAATTGTATGATTACTACCTGATTATCAATAAAATTCTCAGAAAATGATTGCTGAAATTATCACAATTGGAGACGAACTTCTCATAGGGCAGGTGATCGATACCAACAGCGCGTGGATGGCGACAAAGCTCAACGAACATGGTATAGGGGTGAAACAGATTACGAGCATTTCCGATAACCGGGAACACATTCTTACCACGCTCAAAGAAGCATCGCAGCGTGCAAACCTCATCCTGATCACCGGTGGCCTTGGCCCGACCAAGGATGATATCACGAAAACGACATTATGTGAATATTTCAGCACCGGTTTGGTATTCAGCGAGATAGCTTATAAAGGTGTAAGTCGCCTTTTCAGAAACCGGGGTTTAACTGTAACAGATCTTAACCGTCAACAAGCTATGGTGCCTGAAAATTGCACGGTCATTCCAAACAGCAACGGCACTGCACCGGGTATGTGGTTCCAAAAAGATGAAATAATTTATGTTTCAATGCCCGGTGTGCCTTTCGAAATGAAAGCCATGATGGAAAATGAAGTTCTTCCCAGGCTTGCCGGCAAAAGCAACTATAGTATCATTCACCGCACCATTCTTACCGAAGGTATCGGTGAATCATTCCTGGCGGCAAAAATTGCTTCATGGGAGAATAATCTTCCTTCTGAAATCAAACTCGCCTATTTGCCCCAACCAGGTATGGTTCGGTTGCGGTTAACTGCCAAAGGCACTGATAAACTGATACTTGAGAAAGAGTTGAAGGATTCGGTTGATGAACTTTTCAAACTTGCCGGTGAATACATCTTTGGTGAAGGGGAAGAAACCCTGCAGAATATTACCGGGCAATTACTGAAAAAATACGGGAAGACTCTGGCAACTGCAGAAAGCTGTACAGGAGGTTACCTGGCACACCTGATCACCAGTATTTCGGGCAGCAGCGAATACTTTAAAGGCTCGGTGATTGCTTATGCCAACGAGATCAAGGAAAGAATGCTGGGTGTGGAGCCAGAAACGCTGGCTAAACATGGCGCTGTGAGCGAAGAAACCGTTAAGCAGATGGCCGAAGGGATAAGAAGCAAATTTAAGGTTGATTATGCTGTGGCAACAAGCGGAATCGCAGGGCCAACAGGTGGTTCGCCTGAAAAACCGGTCGGTACAACCTGGATTGCCATTGCTTCACCTTCAGGAACTATCGCTAAAAAATTCATGCTTGGCGACCACCGCGAACGCAACATTCAGCGGGCTGCCATTTCTGCCCTGAGCCTGCTCAGAAAAAAGATACTTGAAGATTTTGAGAAGTAAGAATTATTGCGGTTTTCTTCTGATGAGAAAAACTTTCGCAAGCAATTGATTGATTAAAAGGGAAATTGTGTCATTTCCCTTTTTTCTTTTCGCTGAACAGTTTATCATCCAAACCAGTATTCACCTTATAATTTGAATACGTGATAGTTACCTTTCCTTTATTGGTTTTTGCCGCACCCTTTTTCTTATCAGAAACATTGATTTCCCCGGTGGCCGTCTTCGGCATATTCATATCCTTAATGTCAAAATTAACGGTAAGTCGCTGAGGCAAATCGAAAGGCTGGTTGTTGTACTCAAATACCACCTGGAAAGCTCCACCAGATTTCGAATTGATCTCAAACTGCAAAATTTGTTTCTTCACCGGGTCAATCCAAAAAGTATTCAGAATCACATCACTTTCAGGATCATGAGGAATAGTTTTTATCACATCCACAACCGTATTGCCCCACTTTTCGTTCCTGATATAAACCGCAGTAAAATCGCTGCCAATGAACGATGCCGGATCGAAACTCGCGGCTCTCTTGGGCAACAGCGCAAAACCTTCAGTTTCAATATGAACTTTGTCAGGATATTTATAGTAAATCCTTGCCTGCTTTTCGGCCATTTTTAAAAATGCAACATCAACCAGTATGCGAGCGTCAACCGTATAATCTTTAATTCCTGAATACTTGGATTTCAGAGAGTTGAGTACAACATTCGGATCCTTTGTCTGCGACAGCGCCGGCAGCGAAAAGGTCAGAATCAGTAAAATCAGCGCTTTTTTCATGCTTAACTAAGTATGTCTTTCCGTTTAAAGATCCATAAAGTCGCAGCAAACAGAACCGCGATATGCATCAGGCTTACAAATATTGACAGGTATATTTGCCGCCAGTCAATGGTGTAATCAAAGAAAAGTGTCCAGGAATTAATATACGATGTGAACAGCAATTTGCGGATTACATGAAACGCCTCCAGGTTCAGGTTCGTGATAATGGTGAAACTGAGAACGATAGCCATCGTGCTGACGATGGGCCCGATGGAATTGTT
>DAONEL010000015.1:0-26083 GCA_035403045.1 Bacteroidales bacterium | reverse complement strand
AGGCTGTTCATGAGCATAAAACTGATGAAGTATCCGTTCATCAGGTTGCCTTCGAGCACAAATGTATCCTGCAGGTTTTGGGTAAACATGTCAATAAATGTCTGTCCCTCAACCCACATAGCCGCCTGGAGGATTGAAACCAGGACGAAAATTACAAGGAAACCGATGTAACTGCGCTTCCGGCCAAAAACTTTTTTCAACTCAATGAGTATCAATTTAACCATGGTTTTCAGGTCTTATCCAGGAAATATTGTTCCAGTGAGTTCACAGGCATGAGCGAATATACTTTCAATCCATTATCAACCAGCAACTTATTAATATCGGGAACTAGTTCCCTGTTGGCTTTCATCACGATATTACCTTCATGATCAATCATTAAATCCATTGTTTCTGGTTTCTCTTTCAAAACCGCCACGGCCCTTTCCGGTTCCGAAACAGTGATTCTCAGGTTCGATTCAGCAGCATTCAGCAGTTCCTGAACATTGCCTTCAACCACTTTAGCGCCGTGATCGATTATGAGCATCCTGTTGGCCATCAGTTCAATGTCCTTCAGAATGTGCGATGAAATGAAAATTGTTTTCCCGAATTCCCGGTTAAGCCTGACAATGATCTCCCGCATGTCCTTCATCCCTTTCGGATCAAGTCCGTTGGCGGGTTCATCGAGAATGAGAAGTTCGGGATCGTGAACAATAGCCTGGGCGATGCCAAGCCGCTGCTTCATTCCGTGTGAAAAGGATCTTACGGGGCTGTTCCACCTTTCCTCAAGGCCGGTGAGCGCGAGCACATCCATAATCCGGCTGTGGCTAATCTTTTTGCCTGATAACCTGCCAAGCAACTCAAGATTACCATAGGCACTCATATACTCAAAAAGCCTTGGCTCCTCAACCAGCGCACCAATTCCTGATAAAATCCTCTTACGGTTTCTGCTGAGCGGTAAACCGAAAATATTAATATCCCCTTCATCCTGGCGAATCAACGATAAAATCATCCGGATCGTAGTGCTTTTGCCAGCACCATTCGGCCCGAGGAATCCAAAAATGTCACCTTTAAAAACAGTAAAACTGAGGCCATAAACAGCCTGAATCCCCTTGTAATTCTTTACCAGGCCTTGAGCTTCTATGAATACAGTGGTTTCCAAAATATTATGATAATGGGCTTCAAATCAGTAATAAGCATCGGCGATTTACTTTAACAGGAACACGTTTCAGCTATTGCAAATATATTAATATTAGAATTTGTTACATGCAAAATCAATGTTTTTAAGCAACGCAATAATCAATGTTTGAATGCTGGTATTCAGCATCTAGTCAACAGAAAAAACTTCTGATTCTTCATATCGCGATGCAATGCTGATAACCGTCCCGTTAGCATGCCGGCCAAACAATTCTCTGACTATTTCAGGCTTATTGTTCACCTTCGAAAGGTGCGAGAGCACAAGGTGCTTCAGCCCGGACGAACGGTGATTGCTGAAAAGATCAAGCGCCTGGTCATTCGAAAGATGCCCGTGGTCGCTGCGGATGCGCTTTTTTAGGTAATAGGGATAAAAGCTTTGCTCGAGCATCTGTTCATCGTAATTGGCTTCAAGAAAAGCAGCATGGCACCGGCCGAACTGAGCCTTCACCTCCTCGCAGGCTGAACCGATATCGGTCATCACACCTACATTAAGCCCGTTGTGGCTTATCACAAAACTTTGCGGATCGGCTGCATCATGCCTTTTGGCAAACGGTTCAACAACCAGCGATCCCAATGAAATTTTATCGTCAGGACTGAAATAATTCAAAAGCGATGGACTTATCCGTATATTACTGTGACTGTGCGTGGCGGCTGTGATATAAACCGGCAGGTTCATTTTTCGCGAAAGCACTTCCGCCCCCCGGGTATGATCGCTGTGCTCATGCGAGATAAACACAGCCCTCACTTTCATAAAGTCCAAACCCAGCCTGGACATTCGCCGAAATGTTTCACGGCACGAGATCCCTGCATCTATTAATACAGCATCCTGCTCATTGCCAACATAATAGCAATTACCATTGCTGCCTGAATTCAGTGATGCAAATGTTAGTGACATAGGCGGTAAAAATAACGCATTAATCGGATAGTGCAATATGGATTGAGAAATGAAGATGCTTAGTATATTTGGTAATTCAATAACAAAGTGATGATACGTATTGAGACTGTAACCCGGGCAAATGCCAAAGAAGCTGGATTTTATTGTGTTCAGAACAAAAAGTCGCCAGGCCACCTCGCAAAATTGAAATGGATAACCGATGATAAAAACAACGGTATAAACATAAAAATAGCCTTCGATGAGCAAGGCAAACAACTTGGGTTTATTGAATATGTAAACTCCGAAAACGCCTGGAGGCCGGTCAGAGCAGATAATTACTGTTTTATACAATGCATCCTGGTGATCTCAAAAGAAGCCAGGTCAAAAGGAGTAGCCACAGCGTTGCTCAATGAATGCATGAATGAAGCCAGGCAAAGCGGGAAAAACGGCGTATGCGTTATTTGCAGCAACGGAACCTGGATGGCCGACAGAACCCTGTTTGAGAAAAACGGGTTTACCCTAACCGGAAGACTCGAACGATTCGACCTGCTCACGCTGCAATTCAACAGCAGCAGCAAACTCCCGGCTTTCATCGACTGGCGGTTGAAGCTACACCAATACCAGGGCTGGCATCTTGTGTATGCTGATCAGTGCCCCTGGCACGAAAAATCAGTCACCGACCTGCAACAAGCAGCAACTGACCATGGCCTAAAAATTCATGTACACAAATTGCTTACAGCTGCCGAAGCGCAGCTAGCGCCTTCCGGGTTCGGGACTTTTGCTCTCATCAACGATGGCCGGCTTATTGAGGATCATTACATCAGCCGGTCACGCTTCGAAAACATCCTGAAAAAAGAGTCCGGGATAAAATGATTTCCCTGGTTCAGTATAAGCACTGATTGCCGGATTAACGGAATTAATATCTTCGCGATGCGCTTCATTATTAGCCTTTCACAAATCATAAGCAGCATAAAAACATGAAATCATATGAAAACATTTCTGCTTAAATCGTCAGCTATCCTCTTGATGCTGTTCATCAGCCCGGCCACTTTTTCACAGGAGCCGCTATCGGGCAAGGATGAACGTATGGCCTGGTGGCGTGATGCACGGTTCGGGATGTTCATACACTGGGGCTTATATTCAATTCCGGCCGGTGAATGGAAAGGCGATAAGAGTCATGCTGAATGGATCAGAACAACGGCTCAAATCCCGCTGGAGGAGTATAACAAATATGTTGGACAGTTTAATCCGGTGAAATTCAATGCCGAAGAATGGGTTTTGGCTGCAAAAGATGCCGGCATGAAGTATATTGTACTTACCTCAAAACATCATGACGGATTTTGTCTGTGGGATTCTGATCAGACTGATTTCGACGTAATGAGCACACCTTTTAAAAGAGACATCCTGAAAGAACTTGCCGATGCATGCCGCAAATACGATATGCGCATCTGCTGGTATCACTCCATCATGGACTGGCATCACCCTGATTATCTTCCCCGCCGCGAATGGGAAACCAGCCGCTCCACCGAAGGTGCTGATTTCGGAAGGTACATCCAATACCTTAAAAACGAGGTGCATGAAATACTCACAAAATATGGCGACATTTCCATCCTTTGGTTCGATGGTGAATGGGAAAGCACTTGGAACCACGACCGCGCCGTTGATCTCTACAATTATATCCGTTCGTTCAACAAAAATGTCATCATAAATAATCGTATCGATGTTTTCCGCGACGGGATGGCCGGAATGAGCAGCAATCAGCAGGCGCTTGGTGATTATGGCACACCCGAACAGGAAATCCCTGATACCGGCATCCCCGGTGTGGACTGGGAATCATGCATGACCATGAATGATCACTGGGGTTATAACGCTGCTGACCAAAACTGGAAATCAGCCTCACAACTCATTCAAAACCTGGTAGATATAGCATCAAAGGGAGGCAACTACCTTCTAAATGTCGGTCCCACGTCTGAAGGAGTATTCCCTCCCGAAAGCATAGAAAGGCTGAAAGTCATTGGCAAATGGATGAAAGTGAACGGTTCAGCTATTTGCGGAACACAGGCAGGGCCGTTTGAAAACCTCGCCTGGGGAAGGTGCACCCAAAAACAAACCGACCAGGGCACCCGGCTCTTTCTGAATGTTTTCTCACCTGCCCCGGCAAAAATCTTGCTTCCCGGGTTGATGAATGAACCTGTAAAAGCCTGGCTACTTGCTGATGCTTCGCAAACGGCACTCACCATCACGAAGAAAAACGGGGGCACGGAAATAACGCTGCCCACATCAGGACTGGATGTGATCTGTTCGGTAATTGTACTTGATATTAAAGGAAAGTCTGAAGTGGTCAAAGGACCAGAATTCAGCTACAAGTATGACGCTACCGGCGATAAAGTGGAGATCAGCCTGCTGCCTGGGATATCAAGGCCCGATCTCACAATCTATTACTCCACCGAGGGCACAACGCCAACCGATAAAATGCAGGCTTTCACAAAAGCAGTTGCACTAAAACTTCCTGTCAATTTCAAGGCTGTTACCTATGTCGGGAAAAAGCGCACCGGCGATATGACCGAAATAAGCCTGCCTCTTTCGTTCGGCAAAACAGTCACACTATCGAAAGAGCCATCAGAAAAATATAAAGCGCTGGGCGCCGCTTCGCTTACTGATGGCATTTCGGGATCCAAGAAGTTTACCGATGGCAAATGGCTTGGTTTCGAAGGCGATGATGCAGAAGCCATCATTGATCTGGGCAAAAAAACTGCTATACGGTCTGTCAGGCTGAATTACCTGGTGAATACCGGATCCTGGATTTTTGAGCCTGTGGAAATATCTGTCGAAACCTCCGGAAACGGCGAAAAATATACATCTGTCCTGAACAAAAAATTCAATGCTTCGTTGTGGAAGCAGCCTGATGGAGTGAAGCAGTTCTCTGATGTTTTCCCTGAGACAAATGCACGATTTGTGAAAGTGACCGTTTCGAATCGTGGCACCTGCCCCGAAAATCACCCCGGGAAAGGTGGAAAAGCCTGGATATTTATGGATGAAATTAGTATTGACTAACAGTATTCAATGTGTACTTAAAATATTTTTGCGCAACTCCTTGTAATATCAATTTTTATTACGACCTTTGCACTCCATTTTTGAAAACCCTATTGCCATGTCACGTGTTTGCGAAATTACCGGAAAGAAAATGATCGTTGGAAACAGCGTTTCCCATTCCAATATTAAAACCAAACGTAAGTTTTATCCCAACCTTCAGACCAAGCGTTTCTACATTCCTGAAGAAGATGAATGGATCACACTGAAGGTTTCGGCTGCCGCAATCCGCACCATCAATAAAAAAGGCATCAGTGCCGTGCTGAAAGAAGTTGAAAAAAAAGGTAAAATCTAAAAATTGCCTCAACAAGATATACAGGGCTGCTTTTGACAACAAAAGCGGCTTTTTTATTTCTCAGCATCAGGAAACGCGGGCCCCATATGAAGAAATCTCATGAATCAACCGCTTCCCGCCCGGCCTTTCTTCTTCATCATAACGCTCTCAATTCAAAACACAAATCAAGTATCTTTGCACCGTATGAAGGTGAAACTCATCATAGTGATCTCTTTGCTTTTAATGGTTACATCCATAAAGGCGCAACACAATGATGGCGATCTTGTGCAATTCTCAGGTGTTATCGTCACTGCCGACAGCCTTCGTCCGGTGCCATTCACTCACATTCTGGTTGAAAAAACCAACAGGGGAACCACGTCAGATTATTTTGGCTATTTCTCAATTGTTGTGCACAAAACTGATGTGATTCATTTTTCAGCCATTGGTTACAAAAAAGTTGTTTTCCGCATTCCCGACACGCTTAGCGTAAACCGCTACTCGCTTATACAGGTGATGACCAACGACACCATTATGCTTGCCGAAACTGTGATCTACCCGTGGCCGACAAAGCAGCAATTCCGCGAAGCATTTATAAAACTTGACGTTCCGGATGATGACCTGGAAACAATCAGGAAAAATATGGCTTACATGGAAGTGCGCGACCGCCGGGGAAAAAACTATAACCCTGAACTTCATGGCATGGATGCAGCCATGAACTATCGCAACTATGTCGATAATTATTCCAGCAAAATGTATTATGCCGGGCAGGCAATGCCTAACAACCTGCTGAATCCGCTTGCCTGGGCCAAGTTTATACAGGCATGGAAACGGGGAGATTTTAAAAAGAAAAACTAAGTCATCGGACACTCTGTATTATACGATATTCAGTAACCTGACGTTTATTCCGTAATTAAACAGGCAACAACAACAAACAATCCTCCATCCTTGAACCAGGAAAAATCAAATTCAGCCCGGTGGCGCTTTTTTTTACTGATTGCTTTGTTTATTGTACTGACAAGCAATGTATTACAAGCACAAACATCAGCCCTGGTTTATGGTAAAGTAACCGACGAAGCCAATCAACCCCTGGAGTTGGTAAATGTAGCTGTGCTGGGTTCACCAGGCGGAGTGACTTCAGCCAAAGACGGGACTTACGAACTACGTGTTGCTGCTCAGAAATCGCTTACCATCGTTTACTCATTTGTCGGATTCGAGAGTGATACGCTGAAAATTATCCTTCGTCCCGATGAAAAGTTCCGGAGCGACAAAACCTTAAAACAAGTTGCGACGATCCTTCCGTATCTCATTGTCGAAGACAAAGCGTTGCGAAACACCAGCCTCAACCGTATTGATCCGAAAGCCGCCTCCGTGATACCGTCAGCATCAGCCGGAATAGAGTCGCTGGTCAAGACTATGCCCGGAGTAGTATCGAACAATGAACTGAGTTCGCAATATTCGGTTAGAGGTGGAAATTATGATGAAAACCTTGTTTATGTAAACGATGTTGAGATATACCGGCCTTTTCTGGTACGCTCAGGTCAGCAGGAAGGGCTGAGCTTCCTTAACAGCGACCTCGTTTCGTCGGTTTTGTTTTCTGCCGGCGGATTTGATGCAAAGTATGGCGACAAAATGTCGAGTGTGCTGGATATCAGGTATAAGAAACCGCAGGAGTTTGCCGGATCAGCTTCAGCAAGCCTGCTTGGAGCTACTGGTCATGTAGAAGGCACCTCGCAGAATCACCGCTTTTCTTACCTTGCCGGAATTCGTTATAAATCAAATCAATATCTGCTTAACTCGCTGGAAACCAAAGGCGATTACAAGCCGAAATATTTTGATTTGCAGAGCTTGCTGACATATAGCTTCAGCAAAAAAGTTGAGGTATCGGTCCTGGGATATGTTGCCAATAACGTTTACATGCTGGTGCCTGAATCAAGAGAGACAAATTTTGGCACTCTGAATGACCCGATGCGACTGAAAATATACTTTGACGGACGTGAATCAGACAGTTACAGCAGTATGATGGGTGCCGCGACTGTAAATTACAAGCCTTCTGATAAGCTGAATATCAAATGGATAGTATCAGGGTATAATTCGAAGGAGAATGAAGCGTATGATATTTTGGGACAATACTGGATACAACTTCTTGAAAATAAATCTGATTCTATCGAAGTAATTGAAAATAAAGGGATAGGCTCCTATCTTACACATGCCCGTAACAGGCTGAATATTAACGTGCTAAATATTGAGAACCGCTACTCATTCTCTTCAGGGAATAGTTACACCCAGTGGGGCCTAAAATACCAGCACGAAATTATCAATGACAGGATCAATGAATGGATGCTGATGGACTCAGCAGGGTTTTCAACACCTTACTCGCCGGGAATACCAGGAATGCCAGGCAATCTCACCGATCTTGATGTATATTACAACCTGAAAACCTCCGCTGATATCATTTCAAACAGGTATACAGGTTTTCTGCAAAACAGCCGGAACATTGACGGTGATTCTACCAGGCTTACTCTAACCACCGGAGTAAGGTTCCAGTACTGGGATTACAACGGCCAGTTTCTCGTAAGCCCAAGAGCAACAATATCATACAAACCAAACTGGCAACGCGATATACTCTTCAGATTCTCAACCGGTTACTATTTCCAGCCACCTTTTTATCGTGAACTGAGGAACCTTGTAGGGCAGATAAACCCGGAGATCAGGGCTCAAAAGTCAATACATTTCGTGTTGGGCAGCGACCTGAACTTCAGGGCCTGGGACCGCCCTTTTAAGTTTGTAAGTGAAGTTTATTACAAAATGCTGCGCGAGCTTATTCCCTACGAAGTTGACAATGTAAGGATACGCTACCTGGGTTATAACGATTCCGACGGTTACGCAGTGGGACTGGACATGAAAGTTAACGGTGAATTTGTAAAAGGTGTTGAGTCATGGGCCAGCCTTTCAATTATGCAAATTGAGGAAGACCTGTATGATGACTATTATTATGAGTATTACAACCAGTCAGGTGAACAAATAATTGCCGGTTTAACTGTTGACCAGGTTGTTGCTGATTCTGTCAGGATACAACCCGGTTTTATTCCCAGGCCAACTGATCAGCGGGTCACTTTCGGGCTCTTTTTCCAGGATTACCTGCCAATGAACCCTACCTATAAGATGAACCTTGGACTTTATTTCGGAACAGGACTTACAACCGGCGCTCCCAATACACCGCTGTATCAGCATGTTTTCAGGATGCCTGCCTATCGCCGGGTTGATATAGGTTTCGCCAAACAGGTCATTGGAAATGAAGCAGGCACTTCGTCAAGATCCTTCTTCAGAAGTCTGAAATCAATGTGGATCACTGCAGAAATTTTAAACCTGCTTCAAATCAACAACACGATCTCCTACATGTGGGTACGTGATTTTGATGGCAACCAGTACGGCGTTCCCAATTACCTTACATCCAGACAGATAAACCTGAAGGTTTCTGTTGAATTTTAGATGGCTTTAGGTTATCAGTAAATTGACAGAGGCTTCAAGCCTATATTTAATTTTCTATATTTATCCAACAGTATGATTATCCGCTGTTTAAGACAATTATCCTTTTCAAGTATTTTTTCTGATAGTGAACTTTTAGCATGAACTGATGTTATTTATACTGAATCTAAACTAAATTACTCAAATGTCATACCAGTTCCCCGAATTACCTTATTCTTTCGACGCTTTGGAGCCTTATATTGACAGGGCTACCATGGAAATTCACTTCACAAAGCATCACAAAACCTACTTCGATAAGTTTGTAGCAGCCATAAAGGACACAGGATTTGACGGTAAGCCTTTGGATGAGATCATCCGCAATGCCGGCAAATTACCAGCTGCCGTCCGCAATAACGGCGGAGGTTTCTTTAACCACTCTCTTTTCTGGGAAATTCTTTCCCCCAGTGGTGGTGGCGACCCTGTTGGTAAGCTTGCTGACAGTGTTAAAAAGCAATATGGTTCGTACGAAGAATTCAGAAATCGTTTCACCGATGCTGCCATTAACCGTTTCGGTAGCGGCTGGGCATGGCTCAGTGTGAAACCTGATGGCAGCCTTTGCGTTTGCTCAAGCCCTAACCAGGATAACCCGATGATGGATGTTGCTGATTGCCAGGGAACTCCAATCCTTGGACTCGATGTGTGGGAGCACGCCTATTATCTCAAATACCAGAATCGCCGTCCCGAATACATTTCTGCATTCTGGAATGTTGTAAACTGGGAGAAGGCAAACGCCAACTTTGAAGAGGTTTTATCAAAACTTTAAAATCTGAAGGACGTGTTTGTTTGGTTGATTGAACCGGGAGTTGCGATATACTGTAATTCCCGGTTTTTCAATCACTTAAGTAATAAAACTATTCATTTAACACTGACCTTGCCCGTAAATTGAGTATCTTTAATCGCTGAAATTTGAATTAAAAAAACTGAAACATCAAACGGAATATGAAAAGAACATTGATACTCTGCACCATTATCACAATTCTGGTAGTCCAGGCTAACGCCCAGTACAATTACAGTAACGAAGCCGGCATGGTTACTACCGGAGAAGCTAAGCTTTATTCGCAGGCAGCTGATGGCAGGCAAACCGGTTTTCGTTTCCCGGCATTACCATACACCTATAACGGACTTCAGCCGGTTATTGACAGCCTCACTGTTGCCATTCATTATAACAAGCATCACCGCGGATATTACGACAAATTTGTTGCCGCTGTTAAAGGCACTCCGCTCGAAACGCAGCCAATAGCACAGATATTCGCAAATATCAGTCAGCAGCCGGTCGCTATACGCAACAACGGCGGCGGTTATTACAACCATTTTCTATACTGGGAAAACATGCAGGTGATGCAGGGAGCGGCACCATCAGGCGACCTGGCTGCGGCAATCGGTAAAAAATTCGGAACACTTGACGCACTGCGCGATCAATTTGGCAATGCTGCCAAAGGCCTGTTCGGCAGCGGCTGGGCTTGGCTGATCCTGAATAAGGACAAGGAACTTGAGGTTTCCACTACTCCCAACCAGGACAATCCGCTGATGGATGTTGCAGCCGTAAGGGGTATTCCCCTGCTCGCACTTGATGTTTGGGAGCACGCATATTACCTCAACTACCAGAACAAACGGGCTGATTATGTTGATACTTTCTGGAAAATCATCAATTGGGATGAGGTAGGCAGAAGATATTCTGAAGCAATGAAGAAAAACTAAAATATCTATTGCATATTTATCAGCACCACCGCATACGCTGATACGCCTTCTCCCCTGCCTTCGAAACCTAGTTTTTCGGTAGTTGTAGCTTTAACCGAAACCTGGTTAATAGAAATTCCAAGGATTCCTGAAATAGTTTTCCGCATATTTTCAATGAAGGCTGCGACTTTTGGAGCCTGCAATGCTATGGTGGAATCGATGTTTACTATGCTGTAACCTCCGGCAGTCATCAAATCGTTCACTTTTCCGAGCAATATTTTACTATCGATGCCTTTCAGGGCAGGATCGGTATCTGGAAAATGTTTGCCAATATCGCCAAGTGCAGCAGCCCCGAGCAAAGCATCACAAATAGCATGTAACAATACATCGGCATCAGAGTGGCCTTCAGCGCCAAATTCCGACGGTATCAGCACTCCTCCAAGCCAGAATTGCCTGCCTGTAGCAAGCCGGTGAACATCATAACCAAAACCTATGCGTTGACTCATATTGATGACATTTATGCAAATATATCACTAAAACCGCTCACCGGGGATGCAAAAAAATCCGGACCTCTCAGCCCGGATTTCTTTATGAATATGTATGCTTATTTCTTTCCGCCGCCTGTTACTGCATCAAAATTGAGCAACAGGGAGAACCGCAATGTGTTTTCGAGCGGGTTTTCCTGCTTCATCGGAATCAGGTAGGAGAAGTCGAGGCCAAATACATTGTACCTGAGGCCTGCACCCAGGGTAAAATACTTACGGTCGCCCTTGGTAGCATCCTCGTAAAAGAAGCCGCCACGTAAGGCGAATTGCTTGTTATACCAATACTCAAGGCCGGCAGAGATGCTCACTTCACGCAGTTCCTCTTTAAAACCATCAGGTGCATCGTAGAACGAATGCAACATACCTAAAGGAACCGAAACGTCGGGATCCATACCACTTATAATGGTATTTGAATCGCTGTAAAGCGGTGTGGTTGGCACAAGTAATTTATTGAAATCAACCATAAACGACATACGGTTGTATTCATCAAAATCAAGGGTGAGTGAAGGCCCGATCCTAAGATTTGTCGGGATGAAGTCTTTCACGATATTATCGTTGCTGTAAGAGATTTTTGCACCAATGTTTGAAATATTTGCACCCCAGGCAAATATAGCATCCATACCGTTCAGTTCAAGAGGAAGTTGCTGATAAACTGCTACATCTGCTGCTGCAGTATTACCAGGTTTTGTTGACTGTGAGCCAACCTGCTGGCCGAGTGTAAGGTTTGAATGGATAAACCGGGCGGCGACTGCGCCTGACAGAGTTTTTGTAAATTTTCGGGAATATGTACCGTCAATGGTAAATTCATTGGGTTTGTAATCGCCGATAGGCTGGCCGAATGCATTGGTAAACTGTATATTACCCAGGGAAAAATAGCGAAGCGAAGCGGCTATCGTCTGGTTTTTATCAAGCCTCATATAACCAGTGAGATAGGCAAGGTTAATATCCGGAACAAGCTTATGCAACCATGGGCTGTAATTCACGGCTACACCCATTTGTTTGTCAATAAATGCATATTTAGCTGGATTCCAGTGCATTGAGTTTTCATCAGGGGTCGAGGAAACGCCGGCATCGCCAATTGCTCCTGAACGGGCATCCGGTGAAACCATCAGGAAAGGAACAGCAGTCTGCACAACATTAAGCCTGTCCTGTGCATTCACTGCAGTAGCCAACACCATCGCAACCAGCAATGTAAAGGAAAAAATAGATTTTGTATTCAACATGATAAACTTTTTAGATATAGAGTGCAAATTTACACTTTTCGGTTTAACGGATTAAAAACGGCGTAATTTACAAGATATTGCATTCAGCCGCAAATTTGACGGCAACGCTACCTCGGATTCGATGTTTTTATCACTTTAACGGTTTTGGCAGCTTTACCGTTGTAGTCATCACTCACCCTAACTCTTAGCAGATACAAACCAGCCCCGGCTTTCTGCCCTGATTCGTTCAGGCCGTCCCATTGAACCGGGCCTGCCTTGTTACCCGATGAAATGAGTGTTACCTGCGGATATGACCGAACCAGGTGTCCGTCGGAGGAGATGACATCGAGTACAACATCTACCGATGAATCGAAAAGGTTATGCTCAAATTCAACGTTAACATCATCAGTAAAGGGATTCGGATAAGCTGTGATTGCTGTGATGCTGACACCCATATCTTTTTTGACAACAAAATTGATGGTGGCCTCCGACGAATTATTGAATACATCCCAGGCTTTCAGTGTTAACGTATGTTCTCCGTCTTCAAGCTGAAAGTACTGGTAAACCACTTTACCGCTCCGGTAACTGTCGAGGTCAGACTGGTAATATTCGTTGAGAACTGCGGAAGTGTTGTTATTATTATCAAGTGTTGCAACTATATCATGCCCTATTCCATTGCCCACTGTGTTGATACCGCTCTCATCGCTAATGATAGCCAGAAGTTTCGGGTTTTCACCTACAACGCTGCCATTAACAAATTCTTCGTTATTCATGTATAGTTTGATCTCGGGCCCCTGGTTATCAGTAATTTGCCCGTCAGCTGAACCACCAATTATGATCTGGTCAAAATAGCCGTTAGCATCAGTGTTGTCACTATTAGCATAATAAGAAATCTTGCCTTTGCCAAAACTGTAGTCAATGTCTTTCGGAACAACAAAAGTCAGGGAGAATTCCCCGGAAGCCACAGTGGCTTTGCCCTGGTAAAGGATATTGTCCTGCATTTCAAAATAGCGTGGCTGGCTTTCGGGATCGTTGCCTAAAGTCATACACCAGCGGGCCTTATCAAACACCTTAACAAAAAGAGTTCCATTGAAGGATGAGAGTTTGTTGCCTTCGGCATCGGCAATTATCCCGCCCAATTCAACTTTCGACATTGCCGCAGCGGTATCGCTTTCTTCGGAAACTGGCTGGTTATTCATTGTTGTCGTAACAACCTGGTATTTTGGGTAAGCCAGCATAAGCGCAGGGTCACCCAACAGCACAAAATTCCGTATTCCTGAAGGTGCGTTGTTTTCGTTTTTAGAGTAAGCCAAAACATCACCAAGTCGCGGATAAACGTCGTTCTCCGATGAAAATATGGTATCGTAAAGGTCCATGTTCAGTTGAATGTTGATCCCGGCATTGGCAAGTCTGGTTGTGGTGATGAGCCCGATACCTCCACCGGAAGTATTGAGGAACACTCTTTCACCGGCTGAAACCCGCTCAGGATCATCAAAGCGGCTGAATTCACAGGTAGCTGTTACAAACAAAGGCATGTTCTCATAGTTGGTCCAGCTGGCAATATCCTGAAGCGTGAGAACTTCTTCATGAGCCCAGCCCATTTCGCCTCCGTGGCCTGTATAGTTTACAATGAGCGCCCCTCTCTCAACCTGTGTGTTAATTGCCTGGTTTACATCGGGATATAAGGCTCCTGTGGGTGTTGAAACCCGCTTGTAAGCATCCAGGTAGATTTTATTCAGGTTATAATCAGCGGCATTTACTTTGACAATGGGTACCAGGTTATCCTCGGCCTGATGTATGTGCGTATTGTTATCCTTGTCGTCGGCCACAAAACAAAGCTGGTTGCGCCAATCACCGAAAATAGCCGGTGTGTTCGTGGCGTAATGAATTACTTTGTCCACGGCTGCCTTTGCCTGGGCATCGGTCACTACCGGGAATCTGCCGATGCCGATATCCAGCATACCAGCAGCATCCTGGCCTTCACCAGGATCGAGCAGGCCAAAATAATCATCAGTTGCATATGAATCGGTCAACAATAATGACTCACGCGATTGGTAAGTAGGGATCAGGTTTGTGTTTTCAGCCAGGCGGTTTTTATTGTCGTAAGAGCCGTCGCCAAAAAGAAGAAGGTATTTCAGCTTATGATCCTGTTCACCGTTACTGTAAACATACCGGCAAAAATCACGGATTGCTGTCACATCAGGAGAACCGGAAGAGAACTCATTATAAATATCATCCAGCGTAACTACCTGAACCTGCATATTGTCGAAACTGCGGTGGTGATTTGCCAGCCGCTCGGCTTCAGCAAGAAAAATATCAGGTGTAACTATCAGCATATCGACGCTTGTAATAGCGTGAATATTTTGATTCGCAACTTTTTCAATGAATGTCGTTTTCCTGAATGCGCTCCTGTCGAATGCCACATACCTTTTAAGTGTATCCGATGGAACCGTGAAAACCGACAAACCACCGGTAAATGTGGTATTCACGTGTTTAGCACTTTCGGGGTTTGTGACATCCCATATTTCGACACTCGAAGTTGTGTTTTCAATCCTGAACTGGGAAATGTGGCTTTTACCAACACTCTTAGGATCAGCGAATTTAAGCTGCCCACCCCTGAAAATAAGTTTTTTTGAAACATTAAGTTCCACCCAATCGAGCCAGCCCTGGGCTGTGCTGTTCGGAAGATTGTAAGTGAAATTTACGTTCAGTTCAGGCGATTTCAGGAAAAACGTTTTCACTTCGGTGCCGGTCTTGGCATATTCATATTGATTATTGAGGCCGCTGTCAACCGGATTTGAGACTGTAATCCCGTTAACTGAAACCTTGTAACCCGATGCAACTGAAGCCTTTGTAACTCTTCGGTAGCGTATAAACGACTGGTTAACTGAGTCAAAATCAGATATTGTATAAGTCGGAAGATTTACCTGGTTTGAACTGGCATCCATGCGCTCTCCCACCCAGTAACGGCCCGATTTTATCAGGTTAAAAATGTCGTTTTCGTAGAGAATAAAGTCAGCATACGTGCTTACAACATCTGATGGCGGCAATGTTGTTGACGAAATTTCTCCCAGCCGTTTGCCTTCTCCGCCAATGGTCAGGAAATAATAAGCATGGTCGCTGTAATTATTCTTTTCGTGATCAAACCTCTTGCTGAGCTGGTCGTAATTTACCTTATCAGGCCCGGTGGCATAAAAACAGACATAATCACCTGATTTGAAGGTTCCTGACTGCGCAGTAACAACCTGTATGGCATTTTCGGTAAGATCGGCAAATCGCGCTTTTGAATTAGCCTCCGGCAACATACCACCGCCATTCCCATAGAGTCTTATATTGCCAGGAGTAACGTTGGCCATATTGACCCCCATGGCTTGCATTTCTTCATAAGTGATTGAATACAAACCTGTTTCATCGATTTGAATTTTATACCAATCTCCCGAAGTCAGCACCGAGTTGATAATACCAGTAGTGTTTTTCAGACTGTTGGTTTCGGTTACCTGAGCTGTTTCGATCAGGATATCGCATGAGACAAGTTTTTCAATTACACCGCCGTTTTTCCGCAAAGTATTAAATGAAACTACCGCAACTTGTTTTTCTTTCTCTGTTGCAAAAGAATACTCAGGTGAAAGTGTGTCACTTACATCGGGTACGAAGGTGAGCCGGCTGATTTCTGACGAAGCAACCGGCTGATAAACTGCATTCTCAACTGTGACTTTCAAAGGTATCTCTCCATTATGAAAACGGAAAACATTATGATAGTAAGGTGCATAATTCCCCCCGGCAGGATTTGATGCTTTGTCGAAGTGCAGAACAAGCAATTGCCCTGTGGTTTCGGTGCCAATATCGGTTACATTATTCCAGTTTAATGATACACTGTACTTTACAACAGATGCACTACCCAGAAACGGCAATAATGACATGAATAATACTAAGGATACTTTGTTCATTTGGAGATTCTCCTATCTGGTATAAATGAGTTTTCCTGACTTTGTTGCTGAAAGGCCATCGGAAGTCACCGATGTAATTTTGTAAATATAGATACCGGCTGCTGCGGGAATTCCGCTGGTGGAGCGGCCATTCCAGCGCACCGGCAACGACCGTGAGCCAAAATCCTGGCCCTCCTGGTAAAGGGTTATCACAGGTTTGCCCGACAAAGAATATATCATGACCGTAGTTGCCAGCAATTTCCCCTGCTGGTTATGGCTATATGCGATATCAGTATATTCACTGAAAGGGTTTGGGAAATTCATGACATTTTCCATGATAAAGTTTCCGGAAGGCACCACCATAAAATCAAGAGTAGCTTCAGAAGAGTTATTATATACGTCCCATGCTTTAACCAACACTTTATGAGCACCTTCAGGCAAGCCTACAAACGGAAACAAGATGCGTCCGTTCTCATAGGTATTAACATCTGACTCATAATAATCGTTCAATACAAAGGGTGCGTCATAATTATCGTCGAGAACAGCAACCAGATCGTGCCCAATACCTGTTCCGGCAGTATTTATTCCGCTCTTATCAGCCACCAATCCTATTAACGCAGGATTTTCGTCTGTAGTACCACCGTTAATAAAATACAGGTCATTCATATACAAACTGATCACAGGTCCTGAATTATCAGCTTCGGCATTTTCACCATCACCTCCAATAACAATGTTTTCATAGCTTCCGGAGGCATCTTGTTCACCGTTTTGAGCATAGTAGCTGATTTTGCCAAAGCCATAGCGGTATGATATATCGCGGGGAACGATAAATGTGAAAATAAAAGCACCATCCTTCACTTCAACATGACCTTTATAAAGCAGGTTCTTCTGAAGACTAAAGGTAAATGGTGAGCCGCCATCATTGGCAAGCGTGGTGACCTGTACCGGTTTATCGAAAACCGAAACAGTCAATGATCCGTTAAATCCGGCCTCTTTGTTATTGGCTGCGTCAGCAATAATTCCCGTGATAGTGATTTTTGTAAGTGCACTCAGCGTGTCCGGATCTGAGCCTACCGGTTTATTATTAATTTGCGTTGTAACCACTTTCAGTTGCGGAGTCGCTATTTGAAGAGCCGGGTCTCCCAGCAGTACGAATTTGCGCCCGTTTTCATCAGACCCGCTTTCGCGTTTGGCATCCCTGATAATATCTCCCATACGTGTCCGTGATGTACCCGGTGCCGGAATAGCATATTTATAAAAACTCTTGTTTATTGAAAGATTGGGCGTACCAAAAGTTGGCCTGGAAGTTGTAAACAGTGCAATGCCACCACCCAGCGGGTTTAAGAGAACCTGCTCCCCGGCTGATGTGCGTTCAGGATCGTCGTAACGGCTGAATTCGCAGGTTGCAGTGACAAATACCGGCATCTTTTCGCGGTTGCTCCAGGAGTTGATATCACTCAGTTGTAAAACCTCCTCGTGAGCCCAGCCTGTTTCGCCTCCATGACCCGTATAGTTCATAATGAGTGTTCCTTTTTCGATACGCTGGGTGATGGCTTTGTTAACGTCAGGATAACGGTTACCGCTTGGCGTGGCAGACTGCTGGTACGAATCGAGGTAAATTTTATCGATATTAAAACGTTGGTAACCTGCATCAATGTAGCCAGCTAACAGGTCGGCCTGGCTCATGTGCTCGTTATCGTCTTCGTCGTCAGCAACAAAAGTGATCGTGTTTCTCCAATCTCCCTGTACCGCTGAATTTTTACCGGCATAAAACAATATTTTATCCACAAGGGCTGTCGCTTCATCAACCGATTTTACCGGCAAACGGCCAATTCCTATATCAACCATATCGAATGATCCTGTTCCCTCGTTATCATCCAGAAAACCGAAATAATCATCGTAGGTGTAGGAATGGACAGGGTCAAACGACTCGGGTGACTGGAAAGTGTTGACAAAATTTGTGTTTTCTTTGTGAAAGTCCTTATAATCGTACGATCCGTCGCCAAAAAGCAACAGGTAAGGGAGCTTACCCTCTGTGCTTTTCCGGTCGTAAAACATTTTCAAAAAATCACGGATGGCGCTAACATCCTGCGACCCTGAAGAAAATTCGTTGTAGATGGTTTCCGGAGTTACAATGGTTGTCGAGAGGTCGTCGTCCTGGTTGTGCATCGCTGCAAGCCTCACAGCCTGTTCCATAAAAACAGGAGGCGCAATGATAAGCAGGTCAGGAGTTTGCAGTGCATGAAGGTCCTGGTTGACAACATTTTTTGACGACGCCGGACTAATGAATGAGGTGCCGTCAAAGGCCATAAATTCGCGGATGGTATCGGCCGGAAGCCTGAATTTGAGGACGCTACCGGCAAGCTCAGTTATAACACTTCTGACTTTCACCGGATTTGTCACATCCCAAACAGAAACTGATGATGAAGCGTTTCCCAGTTGATATTGCGCCACCTGGCCTGCTCCCGATGCCCCGGAATTACGAAAAGCCATTTGTCCCTGCGTAAAATTCAGCGATCTCTGAGCATTAAGTTCAACATAGTCAAGCCAGCCCTTTGAGGATGAGAGCGGTTTGTTGTATGTGACCGAAACAACCTGACTTTCTCCTGATGCCGGAACTTTCTGGAAACTGTTTGCCCCGGATGCAAATGCACTGTTGTAGTATGTTGAGATGGGTGATGCCGAAACCGGCCATGATTGCCCGCCGGCTGTTATTGTAAATGAACTGGATATCGTGCTTCGGGCAGCAGCCACAACCCTTACCGACACTTCGGAGGAGTTTACGATGCCCGGGAAATTAAAATTGAACGAGTATTGAGTTGTCAGGTCGAAAATCTCACCGAACCAGCGCCTCCCTGAACCAATCAGGTTTACCTGGTCGGTTTCGTGAAGGGCATAGTCTTCAAATGTATTCACTTCCACGGTGGCATCCAGCGCTGTACTGCTGATGCCCGTAATCCTCTTCCCCACCCCACTTCCTGCCGTGAGAAAAACGAAGGTCGTGTCGGAGTATATATTGGTTACATGTTCCCAAACTCCCTGTGAGGTGTTGTACTTCCACTTGATCTGCGGGCTGACATAAAAAAGAATGTAGTCTCCTGCATCGAACTTTGCGTCAGGCTCACCCTGAACAAGAATAGAATTTTCAGCAAGGTCGTCGTAGCGCGAAACCTGGTTACTCTCCGGCAGCATTCCGCTTCCGTTTCCAAATATCTTAATAGTTCGCGGATCGAGCGCAGCCATATCAAAACCAAATGATTGCACATCGTTATAAGTAAGTTTACATACTCCGCCCTGTGTAAAACCCAGTTTGATCCATTTGCCCTGAGCCAATACTGAGTGCGCTGCATAATCATGCGAGGATGCGACCAACGATTTCGTGCCTGATACTAAATTGCCGGGAGCTAATGTGAACCGTATAACCTTTTCAAACTCGCCGGTCAGGCTGTTCTTCCTGAAAGGCAGCAAACTCAATATCAGGAACTTATCATTCCCGCTACCAGTTAGGTGAAAATTATATTGAACAGAATCATCTAAAGCTTCGCCTGAGTTCAGAATGACTGATGATTCCACATCCGTAAGTGGCTGATATTCTATTGAATCGATGATAAAACCAGCCATTTCGGTATTCCCAGCACAGGAAATCTTTTCGAGGTAAACCGGCAGCTTGTGAGCGGGGTCAACGGCCATGCTGTCAAAATTGAAATACTTTTCTTCTGAGCCATCATCAAACCTGGTGCTATAAACACTATTCCAGCGGATAGTGCGCGCAGGCATCTCCTGGCCTTTAACCAATAAAGGCGCAAAACACATGACGAGCAAACCAAGAAAAGCAAATATAGCTTTCGACATGCAGTTACTTTTTAGGTATTCGATGATAAAATAATAAATGCAGAATACCTTCGTTCTTTGAATTCTGATTGTAAAACAAATGCCGGGCGAGTAAGTTCTGCGCTTCGGGGAATATAAATCAAACGAAAAAAGGATTTTTTTATTACCAGCAGAAACCTTTTTCGATTGCGATCATCCCTTTCAGGGAAAAATTTCGTAATATTGACCCCTTGAACATGCGATCAAAGTTAGCATTTCTGGTAATAATGATAATTCTTCTCTCCTTATCAGTGAAGGGACAGGATGCCATTTATTCGCAGTTCTACGCCAACCCGCTTTATCTGAATCCTGCACTCGCTGGTTCTAAAATCTGCCCGCGTCTCACGCTGAATTACCGTAACCAATGGCCCGGCTTAGGCAAAGGCTATGTGAGTTACAGTGCTGCCTGGGATCAGCAGGTTGATAAAATTTCAGGAGGAGTCGGGTTTATTGCCAATGCTGATGTAGCCGGTGGCGGCACGCTGAACACTTACAGCGGAAATGCCATCTACTCTTACCGTCTGCAGGCAACCCGGAAGATTGTTTTAAATCTTGCCCTTGAAGCGGGGTATCTCCAGTACAGCCTGAACTGGGACAAACTCGTTTTTGAAGACCAGATTGTACCGGGTACCGGAGAAATAATTCCGACAACAGAACAAATGCCTCCCAACCTGAGCATAGGAACAATCGATTTTTCGACAGGATTTCTTGCCGGCTATGACCAAAAGATCTATATCGGTGCTGCCATGCATCATATCACTATGCCTGACATGGCTTTTTACACCGATAACCTCAATCGGCTCGACATCCGTTTTACCGTTCATGCCGGTGCGCTTTTCGACCTTGAAGAAGGATTTCAGGGTAACAATATTGAAAACCTGTCGGTTTCGCCCAACATTGTTTACATACAACAAGGCGATTTCAGGCAAATAAATGGAGGAATGTACGTAAATTTGTACCCGTTTGTAGCCGGCGCCTGGTACAGGCACACAATTGATAATCCTGATGCAGCCATCTTACTCATTGGTTTTCAGCAGGAAAAGTTTAAAGTGGGATACAGCTTTGACTTCACAGTATCCCGTTTAAGCATGAAATCAGGGGGTGCACACGAAATATCGTTTGCATGGCAATTCCCCTGCCCTACAAAAGAATTCAGGTACAAGGCAATAAAATGCCCGCGTTTTTAGTTATAACGAACAACAAACCACAAACTGCAATGGCAAATTTTAAGAAAGTCGCAGCAAAACTGATGTTTGCGGCAACGATTGCCCTGATGGCTTCCTGCTCACAGCCTCAGTCACATACCACCGGCTGGGACTACAATAATCCCAAAAATGGTGGATTTGAGGTTGTGCCCTACCAGGAGCCCGTTACAGGCCCCGGCCTGGTATTTATTGAAGGCGGTACCTTTACCATGGGACGTATTACTGATGATCCCATGTATGAATGGAACAACATCGCCCGCAGGGTCACCATAACCAGTTTTTACATGGATGAAACTGAGGTGTCGAACCTCGATTACCTTGAATATCTCTACTGGCTAAACCGCGTTTACAGCGCCGATTATCCTGAAGTTTACCGCAAAGCGCTGCCCGATACGCTGGTATGGCGTGAACGACTGGCATTCAATGAGCCACTCATCGAGACTTACCTTCGTCATCCTGCTTACCGCGATTACCCGGTAGTTGGCGTAAGCTGGCTGCAGGCAAACGATTATTGCCAATGGCGTACCGACAGGGTAAACGAAATGCTCCTGGTGAATGAAGGCATACTGGATTTTGACCCTGATCAGAAAAACGAAAACAACTTCAGCACCGAAGCCTACCTTGCAGGACAATACGAAGGCTTGGTTAACCGGCCTCTTCGTGACCTCAACCCGAATGGCACCGGCGAACGCCGCGTAAGAATGGAAGACGGAATCATGCTTCCCAAGTATCGCCTCCCGACCGAAGCCGAATGGGAATTTGCTGCATATGGCCTCGTTGGCAATACACATTTCGAACGTATTGTAGAACGCCGTGTTTATCCCTGGAACGGAACAATTCTGCGTACCGATGATAAAAAATATTATGGCAGCTTTGTTACTAACTTCAAACGCGGGCGTGGTGACTACATGGGTGTTGCAGGCAATCTGAACGACGGTTCCGAAATTCCTGCCGAAGTTGGCTCATACTGGCCAAACGACTACAACCTGTATAATATGGCCGGTAACGTATCAGAATGGGTGCTCGATGTTTATCGCCCGCTTAGTTTCGAAGATGTTGCCGATTATAATCCTTTCCGTGGAAATGTATTCAAAACAAAAGTGACCGATGCCGAAGGATACCTCGTTCCTAAGGACAGCCTTGGACGCATCAAGTATCGCGAAATTTCGGAAGAAGAAGCCATGGGGCGCTACAACTACCGTGCAGCCAACAACATCAACTACCTCGACGGCGATTATGCATCACAGGTAGGTGTTGACTGGGCACAGAAGAGTGAAGATCCAAATGTCACCAACAAGATGTATGAATACGGTGTATCATCACTCATCAGCGATAAGAGCCGCGTTTATAAAGGAGGTTCATGGCGTGACGGCGCTTTCTACCAGAGCCCGTCCACCCGCCGTTTTCTCGATGAAGATATGTCGACAAATTACATTGGCTTCCGTTGCGCAATGGGCAGGGTTGGCAGCGCCTCAGTCCAGACTACAAAACGCAAATAACAGCGTAAAATATTGAAATTTAAACCCGTTAGCTTATGCAGCGGGTTTTTTTATTCCTTTCCGGCCGATATTTGTACCTTCGTTCATGATAATCACTCTCAGTCTATGAATATCTCCATTGATGCGCTCTACAACATTTATCAAAAGCACCCTTTGATCATTACCGATTCGAGGAAAGTTGTGCCGGGTTGCCTCTTTTTTGCACTCAAAGGTGAAAACTTTGATGGTAATATTTTTGCCAGGCAGGCAGTTCACAATGGTGCGGCTTATGCTGTATCTGACGATCCGGCTAACGAAGCGGAGAACATCATCATTGTTGAGAATGTGCTGAGCACATTGCAAAAACTGGCTTCCGTTCATCGGGACCATCTGCATATTCCTGTTATCGGCATAACCGGAACTAACGGCAAAACAACAACCAAGGAGCTAGCATTTACTGTTTTATCATCTCACTTTCAAACACATGCCACCCCCGGTAATTTTAATAATCACCTGGGTGTCCCGTTGACCATACTTTCTGCTCCGGCAGAAACAGAAATGCTGATTGTAGAGATGGGTGCCAATCATGTAGGCGAAATAGCCGGATTGTGCAGGATTGCAAAACCCACTCACGGGCTGATTACCAATATAGGACGAGCCCACCTTGAGGGATTCGGAGGTTATGAAGGCGTGATTAAAGCCAAGAGCGAACTATACAATTATCTCGCTGACAATGAAGGACATGCCTTTGTAAATGGCGACAACTCACAGCTTATAAATCTTACGGCGGGGATTGGGCGGACAACCTATGGCGCATCAGAACTACTTGATAGCCAGGGATCAATTACAGCATCCGATCCGTTTCTTAACGTAAAAGTGACCATTGGAAGAGTTGAATTTGAGATCAGTACAAGCCTCATCGGACAATACAATTTCGAAAATGTAATGGCCTCAGTATGTATTGGCAATTACTTTAAAGTGCCTGCGGAAAAGATTGTTAAAGCAATCGCGGAATACAAGCCAGGCAACAGCCGATCGCAGGCTGTTGATACAGGGAAGAACACGGTAATTGCCGATTTTTATAATGCCAACCCAAGCAGCATGAAAGCTGCACTTGAGAATTTCGGCCATTTTAAAGCCGGAAAGAAAATGGTAATACTGGGTGATATGTTTGAACTTGGTAATGAGAGCTATGCTGAACACATGGCCATTGTTAAACTGGTTGAACAAATGCAGTTCGAAAAAGCAATATTTGCAGGCCCCGGATTTATGAAAGCCGCGGCAGGCAGTTCTTTTACATGCTTCATGAATTCATCAGAAGTTTATGAATTATTATTAAAAGAATGTCCCAGGGATTACACCATCCTGCTTAAAGGCTCACGTGGCAGCCGCATGGAAAACGTTTTACCCGCCTTATAATCTGATCATCTGATAAATAGCCGCTGAAAAATAACATGAAGAAGGTTCACAAAGTAATCGGCCTGATGTCGGGCACATCGCTCGATGGTTTGGATTTGGCCTTCTGCACATTTAGTATTGAAGCAGAACAGTACAAATTTAAAATCGACGCCTGTGAAACTGTTCCTTATGATGCCGCCTGGAAATCGCGGCTGGCTGATTTGCCCTTAAAGGATGCTTTGACTTTTGTTAAAACTCACACTGATTATGGTCATTATGTTGGCCAACTGGTGAAATCATTTGTGAAGCGGCACGATTTGCAGCCCGACTTTGTGGCCAGTCACGGGCATACAATTTTCCATCAGCCTGACAAAGGCCTCACATCACAAATTGGTGACGGAGCCGCTATCGCTGCCGAATGCGGCTTGCCTGTCGTCTGCGATTTCCGGACTTCGGATGTCGCATATGGCGGGCAGGGGGCGCCGTTGGTACCTATTGGTGACAGGCTGCTTTTCTCAGAATTTGATTGCTGTCTCAACCTAGGAGGCTTTGGAAACATTTCGTATGAGCTTGACAAGCAGCGCATTGCCTTTGACACGTGCCCTGTAAATATTGTCCTAAACTACCTGGCAGGCAAAGCCGGCTTGCCATACGACGAGGATGGCAAACTGGCTTCTAATGGTAACGTGATTCCCTCGTTACTGGAAAGGTTGAATTCACTCCAGTATTATCACCATCAGCCACCCAAATCTCTTGGCCGCGAATGGGTTGAAAATGAATTCCTGCCAATGATTTCAACAGGCAATTTTTCATTACCCGATCTACTGGCCACTGTAACAGAGCATATAGCATTTCAAATTGCGGCCTGTGTACCGGATTCAGCTGTGAACATGGTAGTCACAGGCGGAGGCGCTTTTAATAAGTACCTGATTTCCAAATTAAAATCACATACGAAAGTTGAATTATTGATCCCACCTGCCGACATTATCAACTATAAGGAAGCATTGATTTTCGCATTGCTGGGGTTGCTCCGCATGAACAGAATCCCAAATTGCCTTCCATCGGTCACGGGTGCGCGCAATGCAGCTACCGGTGGAGCAGTTTATATGCCATAATTGTAATATTTCCATACCTAAAACTGTCCGGAGTAATCGCCGTGGAAAGAAGAAAATTCTACCTTTGCGCCGTTCTAAACTAAAAGCAATCGCATGAAAAACCCTTTATTAAGAATAGCAGGAATAATTGCAATTCTCCTGCTGGTTCCGGTAATGTCATTTGCTGCCACAACATCCGTGATGCCAATGATTTTTGGAATCCGTCTCGAATTTATTCTGTTTGCACTAACACTGGTTGGAGTCGCAATCTTCCATCACAAGACTATGTATGTAGCTCTCACGGGGCTTGTGCTGATTCTGATTACAAAATACATTTTCATGCCTGATTTTTCCTTGCTTGAACATGTTGTAGGCACTCCTGAAAAAGAAGGCGAATGGAGAATCTTGCTTAATCTGCTGGGATTACTCCTTGGTTTTGCGATTCTGGCCAAATATTTTGAAGAATCAGGAGTTCCCGATTGGCTTCCCAAAGTGCTGCCTGATGACTGGAAAGGCGGGCTTGTACTGCTTTTTGCTGTAATGGTGATATCATCATTCCTCGATAATATTGCTGCCGCAATGATAGGCGGGACTATTGCCATGGTTGTATATAAAGGGAAAGTTCATATGGGATTCCTTGCTGCCATAGTTGCTGCCAGCAATGCCGGTGGTGCCGGTTCAGTTGTGGGCGATACCACCACTACCCTCATGTGGATCGACGGCGTTAATCCTTTGGATGTTACCCATGCTTT
>DAONEL010000014.1:0-33961 GCA_035403045.1 Bacteroidales bacterium | reverse complement strand
GTACTGATAATCAATGCCTTACAAGGGTGTTGCAAAAAAGTGCGGAAAACAGGATCGTAGGGGAAACAGGCGGTAAGGACTTCGTCTTTGTACACCCCTCCGCCGACCCGCAGGAGGTGGCCGTCGCCATCATGCGTGGAGCCTATGAGTACCAGGGACAGAAGTGTTCCGCGGCATCCCGTGGTTATATCCCGGAATCGTTGTGGAATGAGATCAGGGATCGCATCGGCGACATGCTTTCGCAGGTCACCGTGGGGGATGTCAGGGAATTCAGCAATTTCATGAATGCCGTTATCGATGAGGCCTCCTTCGACAATATTATGAGTTATATCGATTTTGCAAAGAAATCAAACAATGCGAAGATCATCTTCGGAGGCACGGGCGACAAGTCGAAGGGCTATTTCATCCAGCCCACGCTGATACAGGCCTTCGATCCGCATTTCAAGACCATGGAGGAAGAGATCTTCGGCCCTGTGATGACCATCTATGTTTACAAAGACAAGGATTTTGAAGAGACGTTAAAGGTGTGCGACCAGACCTCTCCTTATGGACTCACGGGGTCGGTCTTCTCGAAGGACCGCAACGCACTGAATGCAGCGTGCCGGGTATTACGTTATGCGGCAGGGAACATCTACTTTAACGACAAGCCCACGGGAGCTGTTGTAGGTCAACAGCCCTTCGGCGGAGCCCGCGCCTCGGGAACCAACGATAAATCGGGAAGTCAACTGAACCTGCTCCGCTGGACCAACCCCCGGACGATTAAAGAAACCCTGATTCCACCGGTGGAGTTTAGCTATCCGTTTATGAAGGAGGATCGTTGCCACTAACAAGTGCGGAGTGCGGAATCCCGAATCCGAAATTTCGCACTCCGAACTTTACATTTCGCATTTATTGCAGCGGAGCTACCACCTCAATCAGCTCCGGCAAATCCATGCCGAGTTTTTTGAGGTGTTCGATTTTGGGCACGCCGTTTCTGGTCCAGCCACGGCGTTCATAGACCGCGTCGAGGAGTTGTTCGTACCGGTTTTCGCGGTATTCGCGAAGTACCTTCATCTTCACTTCCGTCGTCTTTCCGGCCGGATCGAATCCGATCTGCTCTTTTAGTTGTTTGTCATACCGTTCGGCGCGGCTTTCGTATTCTTCCTTCGTGACCGGTCCGCAGGCCCTGTATGGCTGGGCATCGTGTTTGCGCAGGCCGTACCCGCGGCGAATGTTGAAGATGCGCTGGAAGTTATAGACCCGTTCCGACTGCCTGATGATCTCCTGTTTGTCGATGTTCAACCCGGTGACGGCGTTGAAGATGGTGACATAGTTATCGACATGCTCGGGCACCTTGGCCGGTTCGTCGGCCTGTGCATTGTTTTCCGGCTCCACATCATTCCAAGGTAATTTGCAGAAGCCCGCCAGTCCGAACCAGGTGCGGAACATAGGGAAATAGTGCAGTGCTTCAGCTTTCTTTTCGAATGTCGGAATCTGGTTGTTGACCATGTCCATGAAGATCAGCCATGCCTCGTCGTGCTGCGGCCCCTTGTTTGTCATCGCGTATCCGCCTTGCTGGGCCAACGATTCTTTGGAGACATACTGTGAATATTCGAGACCTTTGTTCTCCATGCCGATATCCTGCATGAAGGCGGGGTCGCCCCATCCTTTTTCGGCAAACATCTGTTTCATCTTGCGGACGCCCTGTCCGGCTATGACACCAAATCCTTCTCCTTTGGAGACAAGGTGGAGGAGCTCCATGGCTGCATCCGCATTCCCGAAGTTCAATTTCAGTCCCCCTGTGCGCTCCTCGTTTAGGATACCGTTTTCATAACATTCCATAACGAAACCCAGGATGGTGCCCCAGGAGATGGTGCAGATCCCGTAAGTATCGCAGTAGAAGTTGGCTTCGATGGTGAAGTCGGGATTGAATATCCCGGCAATGGAACCCAGCGATGACGTGGTTTCGTATTCGGGTCCGTCGACGATGACCCTGTCGCCTTTATAGGGACCCGTGCGGAGTTCGTAGTTGTCGACCCCTTTGGCGCAGGCCATGTTGCAGCCGATCCAGCAACCGTCGGGGATATTCTGGGTGAAGTACGACATCCAGACATCACCGTGGATCTTGCCTGCATCCTTATGGCTGCCGTATTTGAAATTATTGACAGGGAGGAGGTCATAATCGTTCATGATATGGGTCAGGTGGGCGGTGCCCTTCTTGCGCATCTCGCATTGTTTGTCGTCGAGTTCGCGCATCTCTTTGTTGAAGCGGCGGCCTCGTTCCTGGATCGCTTCGAGATTGACGACGTTGTTGCGGTTTCCACTCACGCCTTTGACGTGAGCAGCAATGGCTTTGATCTTTTTATCGCGAAGGACGGTGCCGATTCCGCCCCGGCCGGCTTGTTTCAGTCGTACCTTCTTTCTCTTCGGGTCGTAGAAGGAGAAGTTGAGCATGCCGATGAGCGAGTGTTCCGCGGCTGTTCCGGAGGATACGACGGAGACGTTGTATTTGTCCTTCTCATTGCCTTCGTTGGCGAGCATCTCGTGAAGCTCTTCTGCGAGGACATGGCTGTCGGAGGGCAGATCGGTGGCTTCGTAGATATCGATTGAGGCGGCATATTCATCAAAGATAATGAGGATCTCTTCCGAGGCTTTCCCTTGCAGTTCTATAGCATCGAATCCGCAGAATTTCAGGAAGGGCCCGAAGAATCCCCCGACATTGGAGTCGACCACGATGTCGGTTTGCGGACTTATGGCGCAGCAGATCGCTTTACCGCTACCGGAGTACTGGGTGATGCCGCAGCAGGGGCCGCCGGAGATCACGATCTCGTTTTCAGGATCGTTCCACTTTGTGCCGGGTTTTGTGGCATCCCACAGCAGGCGAAGGTCAAATCCTTTTCCTCCTATGAATTTATCTTTCATCTCCTGTGTGACCGGTTTTTCTTTGAAGGTGTTGTCACCCACGTTGATGTAGATCGTCCGGTTGTTGTATCCCTTGTCGATCGGCGCCCATGTGTAGGTGTATCGGGCCAAAAGCTTGTGTGTTTTCTGAAATTCGGCAAGTTTCATATATATAGTTTTATTATTACAGGATAAACAATACAAATTTAAGATATATCCGTGAATGGGAAAGGGGAAATATTTCATTTTGTGTAAATTTGATTTGGTATTTATTTTTGCGTCTTTTGAACGACAGCGTATGACATTTGATGAGATAAAGGCACACCTCCGGGGAAAGACTGTAGGCATTGCCGGGTGCGGAGGTTTGGGTTCCAACTGCGCCGTGGCACTGGCCCGCGTAGGCGTTGGGACGCTTGTCCTGGCCGACTACGACGTGATCATCATGAGCAACCTCAACCGACAATATTTTTTTCTGGACCAGGTGGGGATGCTGAAGACAGAAGCCCTGGAGATCAACATCGGCAGGATCAATCCGGACGTTAAGGTCATCCTCCATAACGTCATGCTGACACCGGAGAATATTCCGGCCATTTTCAAAGATTGCGATGTCATCATAGAGGGGTTTGATCTGGCGGATCAGAAGCAGATGCTCATCGAGACTGTGCTGTCGGTGTTTCAGGAGAAATACCTTGTGCTCGGTTTGGGTATGGCGGGGTGGGGACTCAGCAACGAATTGATGGTTCGTGCTTCCGATAAAATGTACATTTGCGGCGACGGGGTCTCGGAGATATCATCGGATCATCCGCCGCTGGCGCCCCGTGTGGGGATTGTGGCGAATCAGCAGGCGAATGTGGCACTGGAGATACTTTTGAAATAGCGAAATAACGAAATATCGAAATCGTGAAAGTTTTGTTGAATAACCGGGTAGAGGAGATTGAACGGGAAGAGATCTCCGTGAGTGAATTACTGTCGCTGAAGAACTATACCTTTAAGCTTCTGATCGTGAAGATCAACGGGCATTTGGTAAAGAGGGATGAGTACGGCGGGACATTCATCCATGAAGGGGACGACGTCATGGTGTTGCATCTCATCAGCGGAGGATGACCGAAATAAATGGTATTTGGTCATCACTTGGTATGACGCCAATAAAAATGGCTGGAAAATGAACGCGCTGGAGTCCAACAAAATCGTAGGGGCCAACGCGATAAATACTGTCAATTTCAGTGGTAAAACAGCACTGGCTCAGGGTATAACTTTCCACATCTGAGATTATTTGAAAAAGTCAATATTATGGTGAAGCCCTGACTTTGATCCGGGCTTTTCTCTTTTAGCTGAAAATGGATAGATAAGACATGTTTAATCAGAATGATCATTGAATAAACATAGTTCATCGTTGCATACTTAAGTTTAACAGTCTGTTAACAAATAGCTTACGTATATGCACTAACACATAGCAGCATGGATTGTTTTATATATACATTCACATAAAACCTTTATGAAAATGAAAAATCCGATTATACTTTTCCTGCTCCTGTTTGTGATAACGCTAACCGGTTTTGCACAGGATGTCCCACTAAGAAGGATGCCTTTGCTCGGTGATGCAGCACCCTCATTCACAGCAAAGTCAACAGAAGGAATTATCAATTTTCCCGAAGATTATGGTCGCAGGTGGAAAATACTCTTCAGCCATCCCGCCGATTATACCTCAGTTTGTTCATCAGAAATCATTGAGTTGGCGGGCAAACAGGCTGAATTTGAAAATCTGGGAGTATCACTGCTCGTAGTTTCTACCGATACTTTAGAAAAACATATCAGTTGGAAGAAGTCGCTCGAAACAGTCAGCTATCTTGGCCGTGATCCTGTAAGAATCAATTTTCCTCTCATCGACGACGCAAACAAGTCAATTGCTCTCCAATATGGTATGCTGCAATCAGAAACTGATAATACAAAAGATGTCAGAGGCGTATTCATTATCAATCCTGATAACAGGGTGGCAGCAATTTTCTTTTACCCGAATAACGTGGGAAGGAATATTGATGAGATCAAAAGAACTGTTGAGGCACTTCAGATTGCAGTGCTGAACACGGTTCTTACTCCGGCCAACTGGAAGCCCGGTGATGATGTAATGGTGCCCTACATGCACGGAATTGATGATGCCACAGTACAATCAGATAATCATGACCCTGATATATACGCTGTTACGTGGTACATGTTGTTTAAAAAATCCCGGAGTCTGAATAAGTAGGCATCACCATTCGTTCAGAACCTTTACTTAGGGTTCAATCCATAAGACTGAATTGCCGGTGCCTTCAGCATTGGGTTCCCAGAGGTCGTTTCCGGGATCGAGCAGCCATGTGCCGTCAACAATGAATTTGTAGGTATATTTCCCGGGTTTCAGGTAGGCTGAAAATGTCCATCCATCACTGGTTTTATTCATTCTATAACTTTCAGTCTGCCATCCGTTAAAGCTGCCCGTAACAATTACTTTAGCGGCATCGGAAAAACCGGCGAGTTTAAATGTATAGTTGGCACCGATAATGATATACGAATTAGTGTAATCACCTGATCCAACAGTCGATGGGTTTGCAGGATCGGGCATCCATTTGCCATCGGCTATGAATTTGTATTCATAGTATCCCCTGCCAAGGACATAGGGCAGTTCCCAGCCATCTTTAACTTTATTCATCACCAGTTCATCTGTGCTCCAGCGGTTGAAACTTCCTGAAAGCACAACCTGACTGGCTGAATCAAAACCCGATAGCCTGAAAACAATGCTGTCACCTATCCCCATAAATGAATTAAGATTTCCACCTGCATCTGCGCGGAGATTCTTATTTGCAGGATCAGTTATCCATTCGCCATCCACTATAAACTTGTAGGCATAGGTGCCTTCCCTGAGATAGATCGGCAACTCCCAGCCGGTATCGGTCTTCTTCATTTTCAACTGATTAGTACGCCAGTTGTTAAAGCTGCCGGTCAAAAAAACCTTGCGTGCGTCCTGATGCGCATCAAGCCTGAACGCATGATTATAATTGTAATAAACTGAATTAAAGCCGCCCTGCCCGTCATGTTCCTTTTGCTTGTTATACGGATCATGTATCCATCTTCCATCGACAATAAATTTATACAGGTATTTGCCGGATGGAATTCTTATTCTAACCTGCCATCCTGATGGTAACTTCTGCATAGGCTGTTGCAGGGTACTCCAGTTATTGAAAGTACCCGACAGATACACCTCTTTGCTGTCAGCATAACCCGGCAACAGGAATATTACAGAATCACCGTCGGAACTGACTGTTTGCTTTTTATTAAATTCATTGATTCCGTATGGTAACTGCTCACCGAATATAATGCTGAATATCTGCGGAATAGCTAACGGCTGCCATTGACCGTTATCAGGGACTGAAGGAGGTTGCGGAACAATGATTTTATCTTCCACCAGCACAACATCGGTCGGGTTGAAACAAGCAGACGGCTTGCAGGATAATGATTTTGATAACGTTATAACATGCTCGTCAACCCTCGAAACGCTCCATACAAGGCTGTCGGTGGTAAAAATCCTTCCGGTGAATGCCTGTGACATAAGTAAGCTGTCGATATGATACAAACCGGCAATCTCCTTCTTTCGGGCATCGCTCCAGCGATCATCCAGTTGCAGGTACATCACATCGTTGTTCACAAAGCATATGTTTTCCTGCTTATCTTGTGCATTGCTGCTTATCGACGTTGCAAGTGCCAAAATGAACAATATCGCATTTATCCTTCGCATCATTGATTCTCTCCTTTCCATAGGCTGAAGCTTATGGTACCTTTCCCGAAATTAATACAAAAAATGCCTTTACGCCAAAAATCATAGCCCAGCATACCATCGATAGTGCAATCATAGGCTTCACTCATTCTTTCCAGGCTGGTTACGATAGTCTCCATCTGTCCTAATTGTTTTTCTCCCAATTTAAGTTCGCTCATTGTACCATACAATACTTCTACGTTTCCGGCATTTGCTCCCTGAAGGTTTGAGCTTCTGTTGATCTTGATTGTATTCAGGACTTTTTTTGGCAACTGGCTGTCAATAACATTGGTTTCTGCACCGGTGTCAAGGCAGAAATTCAGTTGTTTATCCCCAACCTGGCCCTGTAGAAGCATGATCTTTTTATGCAGATCCAATTTTTGAGTGTAATCGAATTCCTGATCCGATTTTTTCCTGTCAATCCTGTTTCCTTCTTTGTCAACAAGGTATAGTTGAAGCTGATTGTTCCTGGCATCAAAGATCACTTCAAAGTTGTCGATCATGTTTAACCCGAACAATCCAAGAATTTTAACTCCTCTGCGATTCTCTATATGCCCTAAATCGGCAAGATCAGCCTCAATGTTTTTATATTTCAGCGCACCAATTTCTATCTGGCTAATCACGATCCTCTTTATCGCGGATGATGTTCCTACAATACTGCCGGCTGCTGCCGATTTTTCATAATTTGTGTACTTTCTGAAGTAGGTGGAGTTTAATACCAGGCCTGTTGCACCTGTATCAAACACGAAATTTCCTGTTTGATCGTCAACTTTTGCTTCGATAAGAAACAGCCGGCCTGCCCGTTTCAGAGGAACATTCAAGGAAGCAATATCTCCAAGAGGATCATCATTTAAAAGATCGGAAATCGAGCAAAGCCGATCTGCAAAGGGCGGAATATCAGCTTTTAATCGTGTATTAAAGGCAAAGAGGCATAACAACAGGCTGACTGCCTGCCATTTAACCGCTGAAAAACAAGGCCTGGTGCCCATATTCCTGATTTGATCACTAAATTACAAATAAGGCAACTTCCTTTCACATTTCATTTGCATATATTTATTGAATGAATAAAAAAAGCCGCTCCAATATCGAAGCGGCTTTCAGATTACATATCAGCCTTTTACTTTTTCGCTTTGGCTTCCTTAATAGCAGCCTGTGCAGCAGCAAGGCGTGCAATTGGAACGCGGAAAGGCGAGCAGCTTACATAGTTCATTCCTACTGTATGGCAGAATTCAACCGATGAAGGTTCACCACCATGTTCACCGCAAATACCTACTTTCAGGTTCGGACGGGTTGAACGGCCTTTTTCAGTTGCCATTTTCACCAGTTGTCCAACACCTTCCTGGTCAAGAACCTGGAATGGGTCGTTCTTCAGGATGTTCTTATCGAGGTAAACCGGGAGGAATTTTCCGGCATCGTCACGCGAATATCCGAAAGTCATCTGGGTAAGGTCGTTGGTTCCGAATGAGAAGAATTCAGCAACTTCGGCGATCATGTCGGCGGTGAGGGCTGCCCTCGGGATTTCGATCATGGTACCGGCGAGATAGTCAATTTTATCATTGCGTTCGGCAAACAGTTTTTCGGCAGTCTTGCGAACGATGTCGATCTGCATTTCGAGTTCTTTCCTGGTTCCTGCAAGAGGAATCATGATCTCGGGTTTGGCTTCGATGCCACGGGCTTTCAAATTAAGGGCGGCTTCAAGGATAGCGCGGGTCTGCATCTCGGTAATCTCGGGATAGGTGTTGCCTAAGCGGCAGCCACGATGACCGAGCATAGGATTCATTTCGTGCAGTGAATCAACTTTTCTCTTCACGTCTTCAACGCTGATGCCCATTTCGGCGGCCATTTCAGCCTGGTTGGCTTCTTCGTGCGGGACAAACTCGTGCAAAGGAGGGTCAAGTGTACGAACAGTAACAGGTAAGCCCTGCATTGCTTCGAAAATACCTTCGAAGTCTTCGCGTTGCATGGGGAGGAGTTTGTCGAGTGCTTTGCGGCGGCCTGCTTCATCATCAGCAAGAATCATTTCGCGCATGGCTTTGATTTTTGCTCCTTCAAAAAACATGTGCTCGGTGCGGCAAAGGCCGATACCTTTAGCACCAAAGTTGCGGGCAACACGGCTGTCGTGAGGAGTGTCGGCATTGGTACGGACATGCATCCTTGAATGTTTATCGGCAAGTTCCATCAACTGGCCAAAATCTCCTGACAAGGAAGCATCCTGCGATGCGACTTTCCCGTCATAAATTTCACCGGTTGAACCGTTGAGCGAAATAAAATCACCTTCATTATAAACTTTGCCCTTCATTGTAAGGGTGCGGTTCTTATAATCAACTTCTATGCTTCCGGCACCTGAAACGCAGCATTTACCCATTCCGCGGGCCACAACGGCTGCATGTGAAGTCATACCACCACGAGCGGTAAGGATACCCTTGGCTACGTTCATTCCGCGCAGGTCTTCAGGGGATGTTTCAATACGTACAAGAATGGTTTTCTTGCCTTGTGCGGCCCATGTTTCGGCATCTTCAGCGAAAAATACAATCTGTCCGGTAGCAGCGCCTGGTGATGCAGGCAAGCCTTTGCCCATCACTTTTGCACTTTTTACAGCCACAGTATCAAAAACAGGGTGGAGAAGTTCATCCAGTTTGGCAGGTTCAACACGCAGGACGGCTTCCTGTTCGTTGATCTTGCCCTGGTGAAGCATATCTATGGCAATTTTTACCATGGCAGCGCCGGTACGTTTGCCATTACGCGTCTGAAGCATCCACAGTTTGCGATCCTGGATAGTGAATTCAATATCCTGCATGTCGGTGTAATGATCTTCAAGGTTTTGCTGAATAGCATCCAGTTCCTTGTAAACTTCCGGCATGGTTTCTTCAAGTGAAGGGTATTGGTTTTTGCGAACATCCTCGCTGATACCCTGCTGGGCAGCCCAGCGTTTTGAACCTTCGAGGGTGATCTGCTGCGGAGTACGGATACCGGCAACAACATCTTCGCCCTGTGCATTGATAAGGTATTCTCCGTTGAAGATATCTTCGCCGGTAGCGGCATCGCGCGTAAAAGCAACACCGGTAGCTGAATTGTTACCCATATTGCCAAAAACCATGGCCTGTACGTTAACTGCTGTACCCCATTCTTCAGGAATACCGTTGAGCTTGCGGTAGAGGATAGCACGGTCGTTCATCCAGCTGTTGAATACAGCTACAATGGCGCCCCAAAGCTGTTCCCATGGATTAACCGGAAAATCATGGCCGGTCT
This sequence comes from Bacteroidales bacterium, assembly GCA_035403045.1. Lineage (GTDB taxonomy): Bacteria > Bacteroidota > Bacteroidia > Bacteroidales > UBA4417 > UBA4417. The sequence goes on along the minus strand of DAONEL010000014.1, from coordinate 24,045 downwards.
TTTCTTTAACAACTGCCTTGAACCTTTTTACGAGTTCCTTAAGGTCTTCGGTATTGAGCTGGGTGTCAAGTTCAACACCTTTTTCTTCTTTCAGATGGTCAATAATCTCTTCGAAAGGATCATGATCTTCCTTGCTGGCAGGTTTCATGCCTAAAACCACATCGCCGTACATCTGAACAAAGCGGCGGTATGAATCCCATGCGAACCGTGGATTACCACTTTTTGCAGCAACACTTTCAACAGCTTCGTCATTCAAACCGAGGTTAAGGATTGTGTCCATCATGCCGGGCATCGAAGCGCGGGCGCCTGAACGAACCGAAACAAGTAACGGGTTTTTATTGTCACCGAATTTGGGCCCTGCGAGAGCGGTTTCCACCTTGATTATGGCCTCATCTACCTGTGGTTTTATCATTCCCACAACAGCGTCGTGGCCAAGTTTGAAGTAATTATTGCAGACTTCGGTAGTAATGGTGAATCCTGGAGGAACGGGAATACCGATCAGGTTCATGTCGGCAAGATTGGCACCTTTACCGCCGAGCAGTTCTTTCATTTTTCCGTTTCCTTCAGCCTGCTTGCCGCCGAAGTAATAAACGTACTTGTTCTGATTGTCGGTTGTCATAGAAGAAATTCTCCTTTTTGTTGATTTAATTATATTTTAATGAATTTGCTTGTCGGATTTGCGGGTGCAAAAGTACAAAAGATAAGAATAGAAAATTGAGAAGAAAACAAGAAATCAAATAGGTAAATCACTGAGAAACGATACAAATGTCATAAGAACAGCCTGCTGTCAAATTTGAAAGGCTGAGTGGATCTTATGGTAATCAGGCTGCTATCGGGGTGCTTCGGATTAACCAGGAAATTAAACTCACCAGGAATAACAGCCGAAGGAACTTTCATTACGGCCGACTTCATTTCTTTGACAAAATTGTCACCGGTTTTTCGGGTTAAAGTTCCGTATGGCATTGAATTCCAACCATCAGGGAGGTCTTCGGGCGAAACTTCATCATACCTGATCCGATCAGGAATTTCAATCGTGATGAGCAAATAATCCAAAGGCAGAATGCCGAGAGGTATGTGTACGGCAATCTCCACAGCACACAAAGCCCTTGATTCGCTGGTAAAAACCATCGCGGTTCCTTTACTGTTCCAGCGTCCGCCGGTAAGTTCAGCGCCTCTGCCCGACAGGTCATCAGCATATGCAGCCTTGCTAAGCCTGAATACGATCATGAAAGTATGCCGTGCTCGATCCGGATGAGCTCTTCTTTCAAAAGATTAATGCCGAAAGTGCTGTCCAGCAACGATTTGGGCTTGATATTGCCCAGCACAATGTTTTCCAGCCCAAGCCATTCATTAAACCTGCTGAGGTTACCGAAAACTTCCACACCCCGGTTAAAAAGCATGGCTATTTCGAGGATCTTTTCCGACTGTGGCAGATCAAACGACTTGTTTTCCTTACGATACCTTTGCATGCTTCGCTCCGACAGGTGCAGGAATACCGACCATTCGGTCATCGAAAAACCGCATTGATCAGCCATTTTGTCAAAAGCATTGAACTGAACACCTTTACGCACTATATTTACAAGTGTAAGCGACTGAACGTCATCGGTTTTCGCATATGTGGCCAGCGGCTCAAATACTTCCATAGTTGTTTATTTTCACCCACAAAGATACGCATTTTGTCGTTAATATTACGTCAAATGTCTGTTTTCTACATTTTTTTCAACAATGGTTCTATCCTCGGTTTAGCGCAGAAGATAGCTAACATGCAGGATAGGGAGTGAAAAGGTAAAGAAGGTATCAGATTGTCAATAGTTTATCTAGAAACTGGCCAAATAGTCTGTTATTCTCAAGGGTGACATAGTTTTTACTCCGGATTACCTCTGCCGGTTGGACTGATTCCGAAATCTGCAGATTTTTGCCAGATTTATCAATAAGAGTATTGGCAGACATTTCAGTCAATTCGAAATGAAACTGCAACGCAAAAACATTCTTACCCCAGCGAAATGCCTGATTACGAGTCCTGGCTGAAGAAGCCATGCACACCGCACCTTCGGGTAAATTAAAAGTATCGTTATGCCAGTGCATTACCGTTAGTTCATCAGGCAACAGGCTATATAAATCATCCTGCTTTGCGTTTTGGTTAAAATATACAGGAAAATAACCGATTTCAGGAGCTGAATTCGGATACACATCAGCACCAAGAGACGATGCAATCAACTGTGAACCAAGGCATATTCCAAGAACCAGTTTCCCTTCTCTGATTGCTTCTCTTATAAACTTTTTCTCCTCAATCAGCCATGGATAAAGGGCTTCTTCGTATGCACCCACAGCCCCGCCCAATATAATCAGCCAGTCATAATCCCCGTGAGAGGGTAGCTTTGGATCAGCACGATCTAAACGTGTGCACGACGTTGTGAATCCTTTGTTCTGTGCCCATTCTCTGATATAAGCAAGATCTTCATAATCATCGTGTTGAAAGTAATGGAGGTGCATGGATGATAAAGTTTGAAAGTTTGAAAGCCCGCCTGCCGCGCTAATGCTATCGAGGGGGCGGGCAGGTTTGAGAGTTTGAGTCCCGATCCCTAAAGCTATCGAGGACTATCAGGATTGAAAGTTTATGAAGGCGAGTAAATCATGATCAGCAAATATGAGGTTAGGTCTCATCGCTATAAGAGTTTATCTTTCAAGAATTTACCTGTATAAGATTCATTGCAACTGGCCAGTTGTTCAGGTGTGCCTTCAAATACAATAAATCCGCCTTTGTCTCCGCCTTCAGGTCCAAGGTCAATCACCCAGTCGGCACTCTTTATCACTTCAGGATTATGCTCAATCACAACTACGCTATGTCCCTTGGTAATCAATTCGTTAAAGGCGATAAGCAGTTTATGGATGTCGTGAAAATGGAGTCCGGTAGTCGGTTCATCAAAGATAAACAGGGTAGGGGATTCGCTGGCTCCTTTCGTAAGAAACGAAGCAAGCTTTATACGCTGTGCTTCACCACCTGAAAATGTGTCGCTCGACTGGCCCATCTCGAGGTAGCCAAGTCCGACATCGGCAAGAGGTTTGAGTTTGGCAGCAATTCGCTGGCAGGTATGATTCCTGGCCGAATGCTTTTCAAACAGTTCAAGGGCTTGTTCTATGGTTAGCTCAAGTATATCGGCAATGGAATGGCCGTCAAACTTCACATCCAGCACTTCGTCCCTGTAACGCTTGCCCTTGCATGCATCACATGTGAGATGTATATCGGCCATAAACTGCATTTCAACAGTTACAATTCCTTCTCCTTCACACTCTTCGCAGCGCCCGCCTTCAATGTTGAATGAGAAATATCCCGCTTTGTATCCCCTGGTTTTGGCCAGTTGCTGATCGGAAAATAGTGTTCTTATGTCGTCAAATGCTTTAACATAAGTTGCCGGGTTCGATCTTGACGACCTGCCAATCGGATTCTGGTCGATCAATTCTATCGCTGCAATGCGTGAATATTCTCCTTCCAGCCTGTCAAATTTACCCGTGCGCTCGGCATAACCGCCATTTATCTTCTTAAGCGCCGGATATAAAACGCGCTTCACAAGCGATGTTTTGCCCGATCCGCTGACACCTGTGATGACTGTCATCACTTTAAGCGGGAATTTCACATCGATATTCTTGAGATTATTTTCCCTGACACCACGCAACTCGATGTAGTCGTGCCATTTACGTCGTGAGACGGGTGTCTCTATTTTAAGCCTTCCCGATAAATATTTTCCTGTAAGACTAACTTCATGATCCATGATTGCGTCAACATTGCCCTGGAAAACGAGTTCACCACCATGGTTCCCCGCCAGGGGGCCGATATCAATTAATTGGTCTGAAGCCTTTATGATTTCCTCATCGTGCTCTACAACAATAACCGTGTTTCCAAGGTCACGCAGTCCTTTGAGCACACCAATAAGAAGGTGGGTGTCACGCGGGTGTAACCCGATGCTGGGCTCGTCAAGTATGTACATTGACCCGACAAGGCTGCTGCCCAGCGAAGTGGCCAGATTGATACGTTGCGATTCGCCGCCCGACAAACTATTCGACAATCTGTTAAGCGTGAGGTATGGCAGGCCTACTTCACACAGAAAGCGCAGCCGCTGCTTGATTTCAACAAGTATTCGTGCTGCAACCTGCAATTCATATTCTTGAAGTTTCAGGTCTTCAAAAAATGCTAGTGAATCAGCTACCGGCATTAGTACAAGGTCGGTCACTGATTTACCGTTTATTTTCACATAGTTGGCGTCTTTCCGCAACCTTGTGCCTTTACAATCAGGGCAAACCGTTTTCCCCCTGTAGCGCGAAAGCATGACCCTGTATTGAATTTTATAGGTGTTGCTTTCCACCATTTCAAAGAAATCGCGAATTCCCCCAAAATATCTGTTACCACTCCACAACAACTCACGCTCTTCGCTTGTAAGATTGTAATAGGGTGTGTGCACCGGGAAATTGAAATGATGTGCATTCCTGATGAGTTCATGTTTCCATTCGCTCATCTTTTCTCCTTTCCAGCACGCAACGGCATCATCATACACCGAAAGACTTTTATCAGGAACCACAAGGTCTTCATCAATACCAATTACACTCCCGAAACCCTCACAGGTTTTGCACGCACCAAACGGATTGTTGAAACTGAAAAGATGTATGGAAGGTTCTTCAAACGTCATTCCGTCAAGCTCGAAGCGGCTGCTGAAGGCAACAGTTTTCAGACCGTTATCAGCATTATATCGAATAGAGCAGGCACCATTGCCTTCAAAGAATGCTGTTTCGACCGAATCAGCAATTCTTGCTGCAAGGTCAGCATCTGATTTATCCACTGCAAAACGGTCGATAAGCAGATGTAACTTCTCCTCATTCAGGGTGTTGAGTTTGTCGATAACATCGCTTATTTTCAGAATATCTCCATTTGATACTATGCGCGAAAAACCTTGCTGCATGATTACTGTAAGGTGTTCCTTTAATGAGCGCCCGTCTTTCCTGATCAGTGGACTAAATATCGTAACGGCAGAGTCTTCAGGCAGTGAAAGGGCAAAATCAACAACATCTGAAACCGAGTCACGCTTTACCTGGTTGCCGGAAACCGGAGAAAAAGTCTTACCAATTCTTGCAAACAGCAGTTTGATATACTCATATATTTCGGTGGAAGTGCCTACCGTTGATCGGGGATTACGGGTATTCACTTTCTGTTCAATAGCAATGGCCGGGGCGATCCCACGAATATAATCGACCTCGGGCTTGCTCATGCGCCCAAGGAATTGCCTGGCGTAAGCGCTCAAACTCTCGATGTACCGTCGCTGCCCGTCGGCGTACAAGGTATCGAAAGCCAGTGATGATTTGCCCGAACCTGATAAACCGGTAATGACTGTAAGGGTGTTTCTTGGTATGGCAACTGACAAATTTTTGAGGTTGTTGACCCTTGCACCTTTGATGATGATGAATTTCCTGGGATCGAGAAGGTCAATATTCTGGTAGTTCATGGAATTGATGCGGTAATTAATAACACCCGGTTAACAGTTTCAAACAGATTTACTCCTGAAACATGTATTACTTTTAGGTGCTAAATCTATTAATATACAAGGCCATAAATACATTTTCAACAGGAGTTATTTCACAAAAAATTAGTCTGTTGAAAACTTTTATTGAATTATGTATTATATTTGCCTCGCCGGAACAAAATTAGCAACAATTCTCTTCCGAAAAATAAAAAGTTAATCAACACAGAATCAACTCAATAGGAGGCCATTTATCGACAGATCTATACGCTCTTAAACTCAGATAAATACTAAACTAATCCAAGGAGGAGCTATGGAAACCCCTTTCATTAGTGACCAGGAGTTGATAGGCGAATATCTGTCGGGCAACCATGCCAGTCTTGAGATTCTGATCAACCGGCACAAGCAGAAAGTATACTCGTATATTTTACTTGTCGTTAAGGACAGGCACCTTGCTGATGACATCTTTCAGGATGCTTTCATCAAAGTGATCAATACCTTGCGCTCTGGCACTTATAAGGAAGAAGGAAAGTTCATTCAATGGGTAATGCGTATTTCGCATAACCTTATCATTGACTACTTCCGCAAATCCAAACGTATTCCCACAATTGACAATAACAACGAGGATGGCGATATTTTCGACCACCTGTACATTGTTGATGATTCGGTAGAAGAGCGCATGATCGTTGATCAGATTCACCAGGATGTGCGCAGCCTTATCGAATATCTTCCCGAAGAACAGCGCGAAGTGCTCATGATGCGCCACTATGCTGATATGAGTTTTAAAGAGATAGCCGAGCAGACCGATGTGAGCATTAACACTGCGCTTGGCCGTATGCGTTATGCGCTCATCAACCTCAGGAAACTTATCGATAAAAAAGATATCGTTTTAACCACATAATTTTTTTGCCGGATAAAATATCGGGATAATACCTGCGTTATTCAATAAACGAAAGTAAAACGCAATCCCGGTATATGGCAAGAACATTTACTCTTACACCAGTTGTTTCAAAACAAAAGGAGAGCAAAAGGGTTCACAGAACCGCCTCCGACCTGCCTTCAGAAGAAACAATGAATTTCATCTTCGGATACTCAAGGGCACTGCAGGTTTTGCAAAACAACCTAACAGGAAGAACCATCATCATCCTGAATTAAAAGACTTAACCTTTGAACTCCCCGGCCAGCAACCGGGGATTTTTTTTTATTCACTTAAAGGGAATCTCTAAATTTACCGATCATTTCCGGTTATGCCAAAAACAATTCCAGTCAAAGAGCGTTACCGCCGATTTATTGAGTATTTCTCAGTGAATATGCCAGTAGCAGAAACTGAACTTCATTACAGCGATCCATACCAGTTGATCGTTGCCGTGATACTCTCGGCTCAATGCACCGATAAGCGCGTCAATATGCTCACTCCGGCTTTTTACAAAAAATTTCCTGATGCTTTGAGCCTTTCGCGCGCAGAATACAATGAAGTGTTTGGCCTGATAAAAAGCTGTTCGTATCCAAACAACAAAACGAAAAATCTTATCGGAATGGCTAAAACGCTGATCGATGAATTTGACGGAGTTGTGCCTTCCGCGATTGATCAGTTGCAGAAACTACCCGGTGTGGGGCGAAAAACTGCAAACGTGGTGGCTTCAGTGGCATTCAAACAGCCCGCGATGGCTGTTGATACACATGTTTTCAGGGTTGCCGCCCGCCTCGGTCTCACGGTGAATGCAAAAACGCCTTTGGCTTCGGAGATGCAACTTATTAAATATATCCCTGAAAAACATATCCCCGATGCCCACCACTGGCTTATACTTCATGGCAGGTATGTATGCCAGGCACGAAAGCCAAAGTGTAATGATTGCGGATTGACTGGTTTCTGTAAGTATTATGCAGAACAAGCCATTAAGAATAAGGTATAATCGCCGAACTCATTATGCATTTTGATTGTTACTTTAGCTGAACATTAACCAATAAAATCTGATTCACTATGACACATCTCAATGCCGGCGACAAGGCTCCTGTTTTTACCGCGACCGACCACAATGGAAATGCCATCGATTCAAAATTGTTCCCTGGCAAGAAGGTAATTCTCTATTTCTATCCTAAAGACGATACTCCGGGTTGCACAGCCGAAGCATGCAATTTACGGGACAATTATCAGGAATTGATAAACAAGGGATTCATATTATTGGGCGTCAGTCCTGATAAGATTGAATCTCACCAGAAATTTGCCGCTAAATACCAACTGCCATTCCCGTTGATTCCTGATCCTGAAAAGTTGATTATTAAATCATTCGGCGTATGGGGACCAAAGAAATTCATGGGCAGGACGTATGACGGTGTGCATCGCACAACCTTCATTATTGACGAAAACGGTCTGATAGAAAAGGTAATCACACAAGTGGATACCAAGAACCACGCGTCTCAGATAATCTGACAGTTACATCTGTTATCGGCATTGTCATCTGAGAGATGAGCAGGGCTGTTGAAAAAAAACCGAAAACCTCTTCTTTAAGTATTATCAGGTTGAATCAATCTGACTATATTTGTGTGATTTCATTATTAATTTATCCCAAATGAACAAAGACGAAAAGAATGAAAAGTTAAGCGCACTGAAGCTTACTCTCGATAAACTCGAAAAAACCTACGGCAAGGGTACAATCATGAAACTTGGTGACACTGCAGTAGATGAAGTCCCCGCAATTCCCACCGGATCTATCGGCCTCGATATAGCCCTTGGTGTTGGCGGATTGCCAAAGGGGCGTGTGGTTGAAATTTACGGACCAGAGTCTTCAGGTAAAACAACCCTGGCACTTCATGTGATTGCTGAATCACAAAAGGCAGGTGGTATTGCCGCTTTTATTGATGCCGAACACGCTTTTGACCGGTTTTATGCCCAGAAACTTGGCGTCGATATAGAAAATCTCCTGATTTCGCAACCCGACAGCGGCGAACAAGCCCTGGAGATTGCCGATAACCTTATACGCTCCGGTGCAATTGATGTTATTGTGATTGACTCGGTTGCTGCCCTCACACCCAAAAGTGAAATAGAAGGAGAAATGGGTGATTCCAAGGTTGGATTACAAGCCAGGCTGATGTCACAGGCTTTGCGCAAACTCACCGGAACAATTAGTAAAACAGGGTGTTGCTGCATTTTTATCAACCAGTTGCGTGAAAAGATCGGTGTAATGTTTGGTAATCCTGAAACAACCACCGGCGGTAATGCACTCAAGTTTTATGCTTCGGTGCGCCTCGATATCCGCAAACAAACGCAGATAAAAGATGGCGACAGTGCCATTGGCAACAGGGTAAAGGTAAAAGTCGTTAAGAACAAGGTTGCCCCGCCATTCAGGTTTGCCGAATTCGACATAATTTATGGCGAAGGTATATCGCGGTATGGTGAGCTTGTCGACCTGGCAGTTGAAAAGAACATAATCAAGAAAAGCGGCTCCTGGTTCAGCTATGGTGATACCAAACTCGGCCAGGGCAGGGATGCTATCAAAAAATTGTTTGCCGATAACCCTGAACTTTGCGATGAAATCGAGTCACTGGTAAAACAGGCCGTTAAATCCAATTAACCTGATCATTTACTGAATAGCAGGACTCCTTTTTTCGGTTACGAAGAAAGGAGTTCTTATTTTTGCAGAAAATTTCGGACATGCAACGTATAATTTCAATTACATACCTAATCATCATTATCGCCTTCATCTCATGCAGCAGAACAAATAAGGGAAGCGACAACTCGGTCACTGATCCGGTGCTTAGGGAGTTGAATGAGAAGATTGCCAATGATACTAAGAATTCTGCTCTTTACCGGCAACGGGCCGAATATTATATGAGCCATGACAAATTGAATGATGCGCTTGCCGATGTGAATAAAGCCATTGAACTTGATCCAAAAACACCGTCAAATTTTCTTAGCCTTTCCGACGTTTACGTTCTCATGGGCAAACCGCAGCAGGCACTGGAAGCAATTGATAAAGCTATTTCGCTGGATGAAAAAAACGTGGAATCATATCTCAGGAAGGCAAGACTGTATATGATCATGAAGGATTATGAGCATTGTGCTGAGTTTGTAGAAAAAGTGTTTACCCTCGATCCCCAAAATGCTGACGGTTTCTTTTTGAAAGGTTATGTTTTGGGTGAATATGGCGACACAACCAAGGCTATTGAATCTTATCGTAAAGCTGTACAATCTAACCAGTTACATCATGATGCATTGATGCAGTTAGGTGCCATTTTTGTAAAAAGAGACCCTAAGCTGGCCATCGGTTACTTTGAGAATGCAGTTAAAGCGAATCCAAAATCGATGGAAGCCCTGTATAACCTCGGAATTCTCTACCAGGAAAACGATAAGCCGGGTGAAGCGCTGAAGTCGTATGCTGAGATGCTGAAAATTGACCCTAAAAACCGCTATGCACTTTACAATTCAGGGTATGTGAACCTTGTTTACCTGAATGATTACAAAAAAGCCATTGAGTATTTTACTTCTGCCTATGTAAGTGATTCAACCTACGCTGATGCACTGTTCAACCGGGGTTATGCATTTGAATTATCAGGTGATTATAAAAAAGCCAGGGAAGACTTTAATAAAGTGCTGAAAATAAGCGTTAACCACCCCAAAGCCATTGAAGGGCTTAACCGGCTTGATGCCCAGGGGAAATAATCGTTTTAACTTTTCCTGTTTAATGCTTTGAGTTCGTCTCTGAAACTTACTGCATCACAACCGCTGCATTGCCCGCCACAGGAACTTATGCCTTTTTTACCGGCAGGCTTCATAATCCTGTAAAACGAAAACAGGGAATATGCGGCTGCTGTGGCTACGATAAGATACGTGAGAATTTCCTGGAGGCTCATTGCTTTATTTTTCTATATCAGCTAAACAGTTTCTGTAGAGCATTGTTTGATCAATCATCTATGAATTGTGCGATTTCATCTTAACTGAAAATACCTTTTATTGCCGGAAAGTAGTGGATTACTGACAGATATACCATAAAAGCTGAAAATGCAGAAAACAAGATTGCCCAGGCTGCGGCCGGAATTCCGGTAATCTTTTGAAGGTTGGTGGCATCCCCGGCTTTTTTCTTATCCCTTACACTCAAAACAAATAATACCAGCGCCGAAACCAGAGAATCAGTCAGAATAATCAGCGTAAAAAATGTGGCAGCAAGGTTTATTGCAATCTTATTGTCAAAATAAACGAGGAGCAGGTTGATGAGAGCAAATGATATTGCCCAGAAGAGACCATAAGCATTCCTGATCGACAACACCATCAGGATCAACACAACACTCAGCAGAACAAAGAGAATATAGAGTTCATTTCCGTTCGAAAGCAGGAACATCAGCAGAAGCCCCATTAAAGCAGAGAACGGGTATCCGGCAATAGCTATCATGAATTGTGCAAACTTTCCCTTTGCTTTCGTCACTGTAGATCCTGAAGTGTCGGCAAACAGGTTTATTGAAATGATCTGCCCGCTTACAGCTAAAGTCATGAAAGCATGGGCTGCCTCGTGTATCATCGTGTTTACCGACCTGAAATACTTTCCCGCTACAGGTATACGAGTCAGTAATAGTGCAACTGCAAGCAGCAAATAAAAAACCAGAGATTGGTTGGCTAAAATGTTTTGTAAAAGTTCCTTCATCGTTTTCAGATAATGCTGCCAATTTGGTAAACCGCAAGCGAAGCCAGATATGCTAAACCTGTTGTGTAAAATATGACAAATGCGGCCCATTTCCAACTTCCTGATTCTCTGCTTATAGCCGTTACCACACCGATACACGGGAAGTAAATAAGGATGAAAATCATGAAACTCATGGCCACAAGCGGGGTAAAAACAGGCTTCCCGGCTTTTGGACCATAAGTATGTACCTGTCCCTGAAGCTTATTTATAAGTGACTGGTTGCCTGAGTCTTCATCGCCTGCCTGGTAAAGCACACCCAGTGTTCCTACTACAACTTCCTTGGCCGAAATTCCTGTCAGGACAGCAACACTCATTTTCCAGTCGAAACCCAGTGGCCGCATCACAGGCTCTATCAACCGGCCAAGCCTGCCAATGTATGAGTTTTGTTGCTGATCGGCTTTCATTATTGCCATAACCTGCTCTTTTTCAGCATATTCATCTTTATCAAATTGCCTGACTGATTGTTTGTTGCCGGCAAAAGATTCACGCAACCCTTGATACTTCGCGCTGATTAAAGCGATTTGATTCATATACGAATCATGCTTTTTGGTTCTTTGCGGGAAATAGCCTAAAGCCCAGATAATGATTGATGCGATAAGAATAACACCCCCGATTTTCCTGAGATACTGTCCGGCACGGTTCCACATGTGTTTCACGATACTGCGCAGTGTTGGCATACGGTAGGGTGGGAGCTCCATCACAAAGGGAACGTCTTTTTGCCTGATGATGGTTTTGCGGAACAACAACGCTGAGAGTATGGCAATAAGAATTCCGGTAGCGTAGATCGCAAACAGGATTGTCCCCTGATAATTGGTGAAAAAAGCGCTGATAAAGAGGATATAAACAGGCAAGCGTGCGCTGCACGACATAAACGGATTGATAAGCATAGTGAGCAGACGGTCACGGCGGCTCTCAATGATCCTTGTTGACAATATAGCCGGCACATTGCAGCCAAATCCCATAAGCAGGGGAATGAATGATTTTCCGTGAAGGCCTATCTGGTGCATTGCCTTGTCCATAATAAAAACAGCCCGCGCCATATAGCCTGTATCTTCCATAAGCGATATAAAAAGATAAAGAAGCACAATATTTGGCAGGAAGATAAGAACACCCCCAACACCGCCAATAATTCCCTGGATGAGGAGATCCTTGAACATGCCTTCGGCCATTGTTGCCTGCAACACCGAAGATATCCACTCAACACCTGTTTCAATCCAGTTCATCGGGTATTGGCCAATTTTGAATGTACCGTAAAACGTAGCCCACATGAAAAAGATAAAAATGGGTATTCCCCAGAATTTGTGTGTGATAAGAGTATCAATTACTTCGCTTTTGCGACGATGTGTCTGGGCACTTTCCTTAAGCGTTTCAGCTAGAGCCCCGGCAATAAAACCGTATTTGGCATCGGTGATAAGAGTTTCGGTGTCCTCGCTGAAATCTTTTTCCAGCTTTAAAATCTCATCATTTGATGTTTTGCTGATGTCAGCGTTGTTAGCGAAAGCCGAAGCTAACTGCCTGACAGAACTATCTTTCTCAAGTAGTTTGATGGACATAAACCTGGAAGAGACCTTGTCAAGGTGCTCCCTGTTGGCAGGAATTCGTATTTTTTCCTGGATTGCCGAAATGGCTCTCTCTATCGCCACTCCGTAATTAATATGTATATGCCGTGAAAACTGGTCGCGGCCTTCATAAACTTCAATGATTTTCCTGAAAAGTTCCTCAACACCTTTTCCCCTCGAAGCTACAGTGGGTATAAAAGGTATCCCCAACATGCTGCCAAGATGCAAAAAATCCAGCTGTTTGCCGCTTTGCTTCAACTCGTCGAACATATTCAGAGCCACTACCAGGCTGATATCCATATCGATCAGTTGTGTAGTAAGATAGAGATTCCGTTCAAGATTTGATGCATCTATCACATTTACAACTACATCGGGCATCTTTTCGTAGATGAAATCACGCACAAATAATTCTTCGGGACTGTATGCTGTGATGGAATATGTTCCCGGAAGGTCGGTGACGATAAATTCATAGTCACCAAACCTGAAACGGCTCTCCCGGGCATCTACAGTCACACCGGAATAGTTTCCGACTTTGTCGTTAGCCCCTGATGCGGAATTGTAAAGTGTTGTTTTCCCGGAATTTGGATTGCCAACCAAGGCAACGTGTATTGTCTTGCCGGGTGCAACAGTGATCCGTATTTCAGGCTCTGCAGGAAATGTACCTGAATAATTTGATGTGCCTGATGGCGGCTCAAAACTTACTTCTATCAGTCGAGCTTCACTATTACGCAGGGAAACATTGTACCCCATAATATTGTACTCAATAGGGTCGAGGAGGGGAGCTTTCTTAATGACAGTTACTTCCTTGCCGACAACAAATCCCATTTCGGTAATTCTCTTCCTGAATGCCCCACGCCCCTTAACTTTTATGATTGAGGCTTTGTCACCAAGTTCAAGATCGAAAAGTGTCACTTAAGCTTCTTATTTAGACTGAATAAACATTGCAAAGTTAAGAATTCACAGGTTGCAATGATCTATAGATAAAAATTAAATTTAAGAAACACATTTACCAGTCAATCTCAATATTGCTGCCTGGTTCGGGATAAACCCTGGAATGCAGTACCTTTTGAACAGTAAGCAGTCGGATTCCCCAGTGGGACTTAAAAAGCTGTTTAATCCCATATACCGCATTATCGTAAGCTGTCTGGGTTGGCTTGGTCAACAGGAGGGCAAAATCTTTCATATCCTGGTAAACGTCGGCCAGCAATTCGGCAAGGCTTGCTTTTATAATTTCCTCATTCTCCGGTGATTCAATATCAGCGAAGTTATCATCCATTTCGAGTTTCGCCCTTATTGCATTGAAAATATTTTCCCATTCTTCCTCTGTGACAAATCGCTCGTTTCCACTCTCATCAGGTTGTTCGGTTTCGGGAAACATAAGCCCTTTTACATAAAGCAAAGCGCTCATCTTCAGAATAAATTGCTGAAAATCAGTCTTGCTGACATTTTCGAGGGATTCAAGGAATCTAAAATATTCGGTAGCAAGCGTGAGCATTTCAACAACTTGCCTGTCGAAATCGGTTGCCTGGCGGTTTTCTTCCATAGGAATATTATTTTTCAGCAAAAATAAGCAGGCTAAACATTATAAAAAAAGGCTGCCAAACGACAGCCTTTTTTCAGTAGTATATTTTGAATTACATACGTTTTTCCTTGATGCGTGCTTTCTTTCCTTTGAGATCACGAAGATAGAAAATACGTGCCCTGCGGACGGCTCCTCTTTTGTTTACTTCAATCTTGTCGATATTTGGTGAACAAACCGGGAAAATCCTTTCAACACCAACAGTGCCGGAAACTTTGCGAACGGTAAAAGTTTCGTTCAGTTTATGTCCCGAACGCTGCAGAACAACGCCCTGGTATTGCTGAATACGTTCCTTGTCACCTTCCTTGATTTTATAATGTACTGTTACAGTATCACCGGCTTTGAAAGAAGGATGGTTTGATTCGTGGAGGAAATGCTCTTCAACGTATGTTATTAAACTATTCTTGCTCATTATCTTAAGTATTATTATTCAGCGTTCTTCAAAAAGGAGTGCAAAAATACAGTTTTTTTTGAATATAAAATACTTTGACCTGTTAATTTTCTACATCCAATTGTTAATAACTCTCTTCGTAATACATCGTTTTACCATTATCAGGATATAGGTACATTTGCCTGTATATCTCCGGTTGGTTTTTACCGCGTCAGGCGGAATCAAATAATACATTAAAAATCAAATAATTATGGATTTGTCATTCATCCTGAATAATCTTGGTGAAGATACCGAAATCTCTGCTCCGTCAGTATCACCACCAATCTACCAGACAAGTAACTACTTTTTCAAAACGGTTGAAGATTTTCGTTCTGCAATTTCTTCAGAACGCGAAAACTGGATTTATAGCAGGGGAAACAATCCGACAATCAACTTATTGTGTAAAAAACTAGCCGCCCTCGAAGGTGCCGAGGAAGCCCTCGTATTCAGCAGCGGCATGGCAGCCATATCGTCCACGGTATTGGCAATGGTAAAATCCGGCGATCATGTTGTATGTGTGCAGCATCCATATTCCTGGACTGATACACTCATGACTAAGAATATACTTCCGAAATTCGGTGTCGAAGTAACGATGGTGGATGGCACAGATCCCGTGAACTTTGAATCGGTGATCAAGCCAAACACGAGAGTTATATACCTTGAAAGCCCCAATTCATGGACATTTCAGGTCCAGGATCTTGATGCAGTTAGCGCTTTGGCTCGAAAACATGGTATAGTGACCATTATCGACAACAGCTATTCAACACCGCTTTACCAGCAACCCATTAGTCATGGCATCGACCTGGTGGTTCACACAGCCAGTAAATACCTGGGCGGGCACAGTGATGTGGTTGCAGGAGTTTGTTGTGGTTCAAAGACGCTGATTGACAAGATATTTCATAATGAATTTCTCACGCTGGGCGGCATTATGTCACCCCTGAATGCATGGCTGCTTCTCAGGGGATTGCGCACACTTGAGGTTCGCATGGCACATATTACCCGAACAACTCAGAAGGTCATTGATTTCCTGGAAGAAAGCGGCAAGGTAGCCAGAATCTATTATCCGTTTCATGAACAAAACAAGCTTCTTTCAATTGCAAAGAAACAGATGACCGATTGTTCGGGTTTGTTTAGCATTGAGTTGAAAACCAACGATGTACAAGCTATAGAAGAGTTTTGCAACAGCCTGGTTTACTGGAGAATGGCAGTGTCCTGGGGAGGTTATGAGTCCCTCATTATTCCATCTTGTACTTTTGTAAGGCCGGGATTGTACTCTACTTTGCCAGCCAACATGATCCGCTTTTCAGTCGGACTCGAAAGTGCTGATGTTCTGATTGACGACCTCCGAAAAAATCTTTTCCTGCTCGACCAATAAAAAACGCACCCTTTGCAGGATACGTTCATAATATAAGTGTAGCAGGTGTTGTTATTTTACCTCACCGGCTGCTTCTTCGGCATCATCCTTCACTTCTTCAACCTTATCAGCGAGGCCTTCGGCTTTTTCAGTAACAGTTTCAGCAGCTTCACCTGCAACATTTTCAGCTTCGGCTGCTTTTACTTCTGTTTCCTGAGTAATGGTTTTGGAAGCGCTCCTAACTTTGGCTTCAAGATTGTCGACGAGCTGCTCGGCTTTGTCTTCTATTTTATCGAGAGTTTCTTCAGCTTTTTCAACGAAATCTGAACCAATCTCTTTGGCTTTCACTGCAGCAGCCTGCGCTTTCTCAGCAACGTTATCAACAACATCGTCGAGTTTTTCGGCAACATTTTTGCCAATTTCTTTGGCGTCATCAATTTTATCGGCAGCTTTTTCCTTCAGATCACCAATCTTTTCAGCCCCAACTTGTTTTGAGGTGGTGAATAATCTTTTTAATGAATCAAGAAGTCCCATAATGATAATTTTTAGTTTTTGTAAAGATACAAAGAATCTGGCAAGATGGTTTCCTTTTTACCAAAACAAAACAGTAAATGATGGCCTTATTATTCGGCAAGCATATCCGGCCGGCGTTGCCGCGTGCGCTCAAGAGCCTGCTCTGCCTGCCATATGCGTATTTCCTTTTCATTGCCCGAAAGCAGAACTTCCGGAACTTTCCAGCCATTGTAGTCAGCCGGACGAGTGTAAACCGGGGGCGACAACAGTCCATCCTGGTAAGAGTCACTCAGGGCTGAAGTCTCATCGTTCAGCACACCGGGAATCAACCGGATGATGCTGTCGGACATAACGGCCGCTGCCAGTTCGCCCCCTGAAATAACAAAATCGCCGATAGAAATTTCCATGGTGATCAGGTTTTCCCTGATGCGTTCATCAATCCCTTTGTAATGACCACATAACAATATAATATTCTCTTTGAGTGAAAGATTATTGGCGACTTTCTGGTCAAACTGGTTCCCGTCGGGAGTTAGAAATATAATTTCATCATAATGGCGTTGGTTTCTGAGCCATGAAATACAATCTGCAATCGGTTGTATCATCATGACCATGCCTGCTCCGCCACCATAAGCATAATCATCAACATTCCTGTGTTTGCTTTGGGCAAAATCGCGTATGTTATGAATATGCACTTCAGCAAGCCCTTTGGCAATCGCTCTTTTCATGATCGAATGATCAAACGGGCCGGCGAAGATTTCCGGAAAAATGGTGAGTATATCAATTCTCATTCTTAAAACGGATTGCTGCAAAGGTAGCCAACATTTGCCGAGTGCCAAATTCAATGCGATAAACATCCTGATGCGATAATTGTTATTTTTGTTCGCAGTCAACATTTTTCTAAATGAAAAACCTCGTCATAATTTTTCTCTTCACCTGGATAGCCTTTTCCGGGTTTTCACAGGTAATTGAAAAGGGAATCTATGTTGTGACTTTTTCTGACAAAGGTCCGGTTAATAAGAATCACATGCTTGTTCCGGCTGACGTGCTCTCTGACAAAGCTGTTGCACGGAGGCTGAGACAAAATATTCCGCTGAACGAATCGGACCTGCCGGTTTATGCGCCTTATATTGATAACCTGATCTCTAATGGCGCTGAGGTATTGACCCGTTCAAGGTGGCTCAACTGTGTGGTTGTGGAAACAGACGAACAAATAGCCGGCAACCTGGAAAAAATTGCCGGCATCGCGGAGATTAAGAAAATTGGTACTAGAGATGAGAACGTGGTAACCGCAGTTAACCGGAAACTGGAAACTGAATTAAAAGAATATACTGATCCACAGGCATTTAAAAGCATGACAGCATCGAATAGTATTGATTATGGTGCTTCAGCCGGCCAGATCAATATGTTAAAAGGTGAATACCTGCACAATCTCAACTACCTTGGTCAGGGTATCACGATCGCAGTTCTCGATAACGGCTTCAGCAAAGTTGATGTTTTGCCTGCCTTTGATAGTCTGTGGGCTAATAACCAGGTACTTGGAACCAAAGATTTTGTTATACCGGGAGCCAGTGTTTTCGATCCTTCCGGCGGTATTCACGGTACCATGGTGCTTTCGACCATGGCTGCCAATCTTCCGGGAATCATGGTTGGCACAGCGCCCAAGGCCGATTATTGGCTTATTCATACCGAAGATAACGCGGGTGAGGCAGTTATTGAAGAATATTACTGGGTGAGCGGAGCTGAGTTTGCCGATAGCGTAGGCGCTGATGTCATTAATTCCTCACTAGGATATACTACTTTCATTAATTCACCTGAATACGATCATACCTATGCCGATATGGACGGTAATACCTGTGTATCAACAATTGGTGCCGATATTGCTGCCAGCAAAGGTATTTTAGTGGTGAACAGTGCCGGAAACTCAGGTGGAAATTCATGGTTCTATATTGGTGCACCTGCCGACGGTGACAGTGTATTTACAATTGGGGCTGTAACTGCGTCGGGTATAGTCACGAATTTCAGCTCCCGCGGGCCCACATATGATGGAAGGATCAAACCCGACATTGTTGCCCAGGGGCAGAGAGATGCCGTTTATTCATGGAACGCCTCAGCACCAAACGGTGCAGTTTTTTATGGAGACGGAACATCATTCTCATCACCGATAATTGCAGGCATGTCGGCCTGTTTGTGGCAGGCGGCACCAGATAAAAACAATATGGAACTTATCGAATCTATACGAAATACAGCCAATAATGCTTTAGAACCTGATTCAGTTACAGGCTGGGGAATTCCTGATTTTGAAGCAGCACATCAATCGCTCACAGCCGGTATAGAAGAAGCCGTTGTAAAATCAAAACTATTGGTTTATCCGAATCCTTTCAGTCAGTCACTGTCAATGATTACTCCATCGGGTATATCAGGAGATATAAATATTGACTTTATCGCACCTGATGGCAGAACAATTTTGCAGGAAAATATGCAAATCAGTCGGCCAACTAACGAGATTTACCTTGATGGTCTGGACCAGTTTCCGGGCGGATTGTATTTCGTGATCGTCAGAACGGGGAATGCAATCTATTCGGCTCCGTGTCTTAAACTCTAAAGAAATCAGGTACATTTCTTTCTCTTATTATTCCCCGGAATAATTTCTTAAGCATTTCTTGCCTATATAAATGGTATGCCAGAGTTAAGCATTATTTAATGCTTCCAGATTTGCTTATTGCTTACACAGGATAAAACAACATCTGAATTGTTCAATTCTCAACATGTTAATTCGTTGCCGTACAGTAGATATTTAGCTGCTTTGCAGTTCCTTAACTATGATAAAGCAGGGTGGGGGAGATTTTGTTAGATATGAGGAAAGAAATGAGCAAAGACAACGAACAAGTATAATTACAACTGTAACCCGGAATAATGTTACATCAGTAAACTTATAAATAATCACATGTGTAGATCGAACGGTTACAAGTGTTTACTTCACTGATAATGAATCATGTTTATAGATGTAAACCGATTTGGAATTGATTTTTCAAAGGAAACTATCGGCATATCGGCAATTTACACATTAAAAGTATTGTTATTCAGGTAAATATATTAAACTATATTAAGTATCACTTGATGAAAATATGTTGCATTTGATTAATATCTGTTTTATCACAAGTGATTTCTATAATATTAATTATTAATTAATTAGGTTATGCTACCTGATAATTTGAATTATGGTTCAACTATGTAAACTACTGTTGTAAATAAATTTTCAAAATGCTGTTAGAAATGTAAAACTTCATTATTACATTTGTAGAATCGTTATTCATCCGTTATGAAAGATCGTGTACTTTTATTGATAAAATCCAAGAATTTCACTGCCGCCCAATTTGCTGATGAAATTGGTGTGCAAAAATCCGGTGTTTCTCATATCCTTTCAGGCCGGAATAATCCCAGCCTTGATTTTATTCAGAAAATACTGACACGCTTTCCTGATATAAGTACTGACTGGTTGCTGTTTGGTAAAGGCCCAATGATGATCAATGATATACCGGCAACATTTAACCTGCCACCTGTGAGTGTGCCATCAGGCCAGCCAAGGCAGTTTGCGGATCTGTTCTCGCAGGAACTTCCTGTGATTGAAGTGCCGGAAAAGATTGCGGCTGATAACGAAGAATTAATCCACCCGGCGAATAAGAGCATGCCAGAGGCTGTTACTGAAAGCGTTGAGGAAATATACGCGAAATCTGCTGAGGCCAACAAGCTGCCCGGGTTGCCAGGCAATAAAGGCTTGTCTGAAAAGCCTTCTGCAAATAAGACAATACAAAAGATCATCGTGATGTACGATGACAAAACTTTCGCCGAGTTTCTTCCGGAATCCTAGAATCTTTCGAATCGAGAGAAGAAGAAATTGCTTTCAATCACAGCATTCTCGTCACAGTCAGAACCATGAACAGCGTTTTTCTGGATTGACGATCCATATAGCTTCCTTATACTTCCTTCGGGTGCTTTGGCAGGATCAGTAGCTCCTATAAATTCCCTGAAACTTTCAACAGCGTTCTCTTTTTCAAGGATGCAGGCGACTATAGGTCCTGAGGACATAAAGCCAACAAGACCCTCAAAAAATGGCTTCCCCTGGTGAACAGCATAAAAAGCTTCTGCCTGCAATTGGCTAAGTCTGGTGTATTTCATTGCCCTTACAATGTAGCCGCCTTCGTTAAATTTAGTGAGAATGGGACCGATAAAACCCTGTGCCACAGCATCAGGCTTGATCATAGTAAATGTAATATTCCCAGCCATAATAGTATGTTTTATGTGTACGAAAGGTAACAAAAATATATCAAACTCATTTGATGTGATGTACATTTCAGTATAAATTGTAATTTTGTAACCGTTTAGAAGTAAACCTGTTAAGCAATAATCAATTTGAACTTTCCTGAAAATTCGGTTTCTTTTCTGAAAAACCTGGTTTCGCGGCCACATAAAGTTCTCATTACCACACATTACAATCCCGATGGCGACGCAATCGGGGCATCGCTGGCACTTTACCATTTCCTGTTGAAAACAGGCCATGATGTGAGCATCGTTGTTCCTAATGAATTGCCGTCGTTCCTTAGCTGGATGCCAGGCACAAACAATGTGATGGTCTATAATAAGGATGAAGATTCATCAAAAAAACTTATCAGTGAAGCCGAAACCATCTTCTGCATGGATTTCAATTCACTCAGCCGTGTAAAGTTTTTTTCAAAGCAGCTGGCTGAAGCCCCTGGAGTTAAGATACTGATTGACCATCATTTGCAACCATCAGACGAGTTTGACCTTACCTTTTCTGAAATAAGTGTGTCATCAACTTCCGAATTGCTTTACAAACTGATAAATCTTTGCGGTTGTGGCGACCTTGTTGATCTGCCTGCTGCTGAATGCATTTTTGTCGGCATAATGACGGATACCGGCTCTTACAGCTATTCCTGCGAAAAACCTGACACATTTCATATCACGGCAGAACTTATCAGCTTGGGAGTGAATGTAGAGCGAATACACCGCCTGGTTTATGATACTTATTCCGAAAACAGGATGCGGTTGCTGGGCTTCTGCCTTAGCGAACGGATGAAAGTTTTGCCCCAGATGAGTACTGCTTATATCTGGTTAAGTAAAGATGATCTGGAGAAATTTGGTTACCAGCCCGGTGATACCGAAGGGGTTGTGAATTATGCCCTAAGCATCGAAAACATTGTGATGGCAGCCCTTTTTACTGAACGCGACAACAGGATCAGAATTTCACTGCGATCGAAAGGCAACTTCTCAGTAAATAATTTCGCTCGCAAGCACTTCGAAGGCGGAGGGCACAGGAATGCTGCCGGAGCTGATTCATTTCTTTCACTCCAGGCAACACTTGATATGTTTGAATCACTGCTCAGTGATTATCAGGATGAGTTGTGCGGCAGCAGGACAACCAATTAAGGATTACCACGAATGAGAAGGATAGTATTATTCACATTGCTTATTCTTGCTTTTGGCTGTAAAAACGAAGGAAGTCAGAATCCTTCACAGGGCGGCAACAACTCCAATCTTAAAGAAACACTTATCAAGGCAAATCAAAAGGTCGTGCTGACCGAAGATGAGCAGATCAACAACCTGATTAACCGTTATGGCTGGAAAATGGAAGAAACAGGCACCGGCCTGCGGTATTTCATCTACAAGAAAGGTAGTGGTATTGCTTCTCAAAAAGGCCAGAAAGTTAAAATCAACTATTCAGTGAGACTGATTTCGGGCGATATAGTTTATTCGTCGGACAAATCCGGGCCTAAGATTTTCACCATCGGAAGCGGTGGTGTTGAATCCGGTCTCGAAGAAGCAATTTTACTGATGCACCAAGGCGACAAAGCCAAACTTATTATACCTTCGCACCTCGCTTTCGGGCTGGTCGGTGATGATGATAAAATTCCACCAAAAGCAAGCCTGATCTACGATGTAGAAATTCTGGAACTCGATTAATTCACTAACAATAATTACACTTATAAATTACTGATCATGAAAAGAGTACTCTTAATGATTCCTGTAACACTGATTTTTGCCCTGATTATTACTTCCTGCGGCAAACATTCCGGTTACAAAAAAACTGACTCCGGCCTTTATTACAAGTTCTTCACCCAGAATAAAGATTCTGTAAAGGCTGATACCACTCGCATTGCAACGCTTAGTATTATGTATCGCACAACCGTTAACGGAAAAGATTCTGTTCTTTTCAATTCCAGCGAGAAAAACATGCCCTTCGAACTCAAAGTAAACAAACCGATGTATCCGGGTGACATTTTCGAAGCTATCGGTATGATGCATAAAGGCGACAGCGCATCTTTCATCCTGAATGCAGGCCAGTTTTTCCTCAAGACTGCACAGGCACCTAAAGTTCCGGAAGGAATTGACAGCACGGCTGACATGATTTTCAACATTCGTATGCTAAAAGTGCAGACAATGGATGAGTATAATGTCGATAAAGCAAAAGCTCTGGCAAAAAAGAAAGATGATGCTGTCAGGGAACTTCAGGAGTACCTTAAAAAGAATAATGTTACGGCTACGCCGTCAGCTACCGGAGTTTATGTAATTCAACTTAAACCAGCCACGGGCCGTGCCATCCAAAAAGGTGATTTTGTAAAGATTCATTTCAGTGTTTCACTCACTGATGGGAAAAAACTGTTCTCAACCCATGACAACGATTCTCCAATGACGGTTGAATACGGACAGCCCTTCGATACCAAAGGTTTTGATGAAGCCCTTGGTACACTTAAAGAAGGTGAGTCAGCACGATTTGTTGTTCCCGGCGAAATGGCCTTTGGCGAAAGAGGACGCCGCTCAATGAGCGGAGAAGAGCTTGTAGCACCATATGCCACTGTTATTTACGATGTTGAAGTCCTGGATGTAAGCACCAAGGCTGAGCATGAAAAACAAAAAGCTGCTGAAGATGCTGCCAAAAAGAAAGCTGCCGAAACGGCCAAGGCCAGTGAACCTTCATTGATCCAGAAATACCTGGCTGATAACAAGATAACCGCCAAGCCAACAGCATCAGGACTTTACTACATTGAAAAAGTAAAAGGCAAAGGGAAGAAAGCCGAAAATGGTAAAAAAGTTCAGATGAATTACACCGGACGCCTGCTTGATGGTACCAAGTTTGATTCAAACCTGGATCATACACCCGTAAAACCCTTTGAATTTGTGCTCGGGCAAAAGCAGGTAATTGCCGGCTGGGACGAAGCTATTTTACTGATGAACGAAGGTGGTAAAGCAACTTTCATCATTCCATCGAAACTTGCTTATGGCGAACGCGAAATGGGCGGGAAAATCAAAGCCTATTCACCACTCGTTTTTGATGTTGAACTTGTAAAGGTGGCGGATAAATAATCCATCCGTTCTTCTTAAAAAAAGGCTGTTTTGGTTATCCAATACAGC
>DAONEL010000013.1:0-34931 GCA_035403045.1 Bacteroidales bacterium | reverse complement strand
CTCTCGAATATGTACCCTGAGGCAAAATCAGTTGTAAAGTATGTTAAACATGGTTGGCATGTGACTGTGGCATATATTGTAGGATTCTTTGTAATGCTCGGAATTGTCGGCTGGCACCCGCACGCTCCCCATCGTAAAGAGCACCAGTTACAGCAGCAAATGCTCAATGTTCCTGCTGATCTTCCCGCTACTGATTCCACGTCAATGGCAAAATAGTCTGCAGAGATCGATCCACTGCCATTTTAGATTTTGTATCAGTCTCCTAGTTACAAAATAATTTCAGCCTTTAAGAGTTATTATTAACAGCCCGGTGTTTACAATTAAACCCGGGCTGTTAGTACCTCATTACCATTGTTCTATACTTTTAAGCAATAAATACACCTCTATGATACCCGGAGTTATCCTTCAGATTGTGCAAGGCACACAAGCTCTGGCAGACACTGCAGTACAGGCAGTTAATGCCCTTCCCCAGCAACCTCAGCCCACCGAAATTAAACTTTCTGTCTGGGATCTCGCGTTGAAGGGTGGCCCTGTAATGATACCCATTGCACTGCTTTCGATTGTTGCCATATACATTTTTGTTGAGAGATATTTTGTTATCGGGAAAGCATCGAAAGAGGATGCCAATTTCATGAACAACATCCGCGATTTCATGCACAATGGCCGCCTGGACTCGGCTTTGTCGTTATGCCGCAACAATCAGACCCCGATAGCGCGAATGATTGAAAAAGGGCTTCAGCGCCTGGGCCGTCCGTTACCTGATATCAATGCTGCCATTGAAAATGTCGGGAGCCTTGAAGTTGCCAAACTCGAGAAAAATCTTTCCACCCTGGCTACCTGCGCCGGAGCAGCACCAATGCTTGGTTTTCTTGGAACTGTAACGGGAATGGTCAGCGCATTTTATGATATGTCGATGGCCGGGAATAATATTGATATCCAGTTGCTTTCAAGCGGGATATACGAAGCAATGGTCACGACAGTTGCCGGTTTGATAGTCGGAATCCTGGCTTACCTGTGCTACAACCTGCTTGTTGCCAGGGTTCAAAAGATCGTTTTCACCCTCGAAGCCCGGGCCACCGAGTTTATGGATCTGCTGCACGAACCTGCAAAATAATCACGCAGAAGTGCTTACGTTACCGATGTACTAATAAGCAGATTTAAAAGCGAATCAAACCCAAATCAGATGGCAATCAAATCAAATAATAAGATAAGTACCGAGTTCAGCATGTCATCCATGTCGGACCTGGTATTCCTTTTGCTGATTTTCTTCATGCTCACCAGTACCCTTGTGAGCCCTAACGCCATTAAACTGCTTTTGCCGTCGAGTACAAGCAAAACAATGGCCAAGCAAACCATCACCGTATATGTGAACGAACAATATCAATACTTCGTCAACGAAACACCTGCAACCCTCGAAAACCTGCAAATGTCGATGGCCAGTGCACTTGCCGGACAATCGGAAGCCACTATTGTACTTCGCAGCGACCGTACCGTACCAATCCAGTATATTGTCAACGTGATAGACGCTGTTAATCAGCTCAACGAAATGATGAAAACCAAGTATAAGGTCATTTTGGCGACAAAACCTCCTGAGAAAACCAGCTGATCACTTCCAATTGATACAGAATGATACCGCAGCAATATACTGAGAACGGCAATGAGCAGAAAGGCAGAACAATCGCATTGATTGTCACTGTTTTATTTCATGCTGTTGTTGTATTAATGCTTGTTTTTCTGGCTTTGAGGACTCCATTGCCATTGCCTGGTGAACAGGGAATTGAAGTAAATCTCGGCAACAGTGATGTAGGTATGGGTGACATTCAGCCTGAAGAAGCAGCTACGCTCAAGAGTACATCTCCCCCGCCGAACAGATCGCAGGCTGATGATGAAGCTGTCACTGAGAATACTGACGAAACTCCATCCATCGAAAAAATCAATAAAAAGGTCAGCAAGACCACACAACCGATAAATACCAGCGTTACCAAGCCACAGCCTGAAGCTGCCAAAGAACCGGTCGCAAATCCTAAAGCCTTATATCCCGGCAAGAGTAACAAAAATACGCAGGGTGGCAGCCAGGGAATCACCGGCCAGCCCGGCGACCAGGGGAAACCAAACGGCACACCCGGTTCGACCAACTATGACGGCCTGGGAGGTAAAGGAGGTGGTATTGGATATGACCTGGGTGGCCGGGGTGCCAAGAATCTTCCAAAACCTGTTTATACCTCTGATGAGCAGGGTGATATTGTGGTAGAAATAAAAGTTGACCGCGACGGCAGGGTAACTTATGCCAGGGCCGGAGCCCGTGGCACAACCATTTCCGATCAGAGTATGCAGAAGCAGGCCGAGGAAGCAGCACGCAGATCAATATTTGTGCGTGACCCATCAGCTCCTGAAGAACAAAAAGGAACTATCACCTATAAGTTCCGCAAGATGAAATAGGCAGCATTGCCTCCCCTTTAAAAATACTGAGAACCCCGGCATTTTGGTTTCAGCATTCATGGTACATTTGCAGGTGTAATTCCATTTAATCCGCTGCAAAATAGCATGAGCCTTTCACATATTCTTCATCAGGGAAGTATAAGCATCGTACTTTCCCTTTTCATAGTTTCTGCAGCATCAGCTCAGCAGGAAAACGCAAGTTATATTTCCGCTCCCCCAACTGATTCACTCAAGCCGGGTGCTTTTTCGATACAAATCCTCAACAATAATTTTGTCAAGAACAATGAGTATTTCGGCAGCTTCACCGAAGGGATAACATACATTGGATCAGTGCTTCAGCCGGAAATCACCTATGCTTTCTCCGGTAAAACCAGTCTGACTTTCGGCTGGTATGCAAGGTATTTTTATGGGCTTGAAAAGGTGAACAAATCATTGCCTGTAATCCGTTTCAATTACAATTTTATGAAAGGCGGCAAAGTGCTTTTTGGACAACTTTCAGGGCAACTGAATCACCGGCTCATTGAACCAATTTATTCGTCCGACAATTACTTTGAGAAGAATCCCGAGAACGGCTTACAACTGCTCATTGATAAATACGGAGCCAGAGTTGATATATGGATGGACTGGGAGCATTTCCTGATGCCCGGCGATTCGATGCAGGAGCAGATTACCGGTGGCGCCAACATCGGTTATGATTATACAGGTATAAACCATTTTGTTTTGTCTGCCAGGCTGCAGACACTAATGCATCATCATGGCGGACAGGTTGTTATATCTGATGCCCCGTTGCAAACCCGTGCCAATATAGCACCCGGAATCTCAGTGGAATACGTTACTGAAAGTAAATTGCTTACCGGGGCTACTGTTTCCTCATGGCTGGTAAAGGCACTGGATTTATCTCCCAACCCTACCCTTCCTTATACCAGGGGCCAGGGTATTTATACGATAGCATCCATCGAAAACAAGTGGGTAATGCTCATGGCGGCGTGGTGGCATGGCAACCGCTATTTTTCACCCATGGGAGATTACCTGTTTCAATCCGTTTCGGAAGTTTATCCAGACTATACACAAGATGGCCGTAACTTATTAAACCTGAAGTTCTTATTGAATCATGAAATTGCTCCAGGTGTAAAAGCCGGTCTCAGGTTCGAGTCGTATCACGACCTGGATAACCACCGTATGGACTTCTGCTATGGCCTGAATATTCTTGCTCAGGCCGGCTGGGGCAGGAAAACCAGGAAATAACCAGTAACGCGATGAACTATAATGAAGTCCTGAATTATCTTTTTGAGCAATTGCCGATGTTTCATCGCATCGGCCCGGCAGCATATAAGAACAGCCTTGACAATACCATCAGCATCTGCCGGCTGCTTGGCAATCCGGAACAAAAATTCAGGAGTGTACATATTGCCGGTACCAATGGTAAAGGCAGCGTTTCACATTTTCTGGCTTCGATTTTGCAGGAAGCAGGTTATAAAACCGGGCTGTTTACTTCGCCACACCTGAAAGATTTCCGTGAACGAATCCGCATCAACGGAAAGATGATCCCGAAAGGAGAAGTGATTAAGTTTATAACAAGGTACAAGACGGATTTCGAAATTATTCAACCTTCTTTTTTTGAGTGGACCTGGGGACTGACTGCGGATTACTTTGCCAGAGAGCAGGTTGACATCGCAGTGCTTGAAACCGGCATGGGCGGTCGCCTCGACTCAACCAATGTCGTAATTCCGGAACTATCTGTTATCACAAACATTGGTTATGACCACATGCAGTTTCTCGGCGACACACTGGATAAAATTGCAACTGAAAAAGCCGGCATTATCAAACCGGGAATTCCGGCAGTTATCGGCGAAACACATCCTGACACGGCTCCTGTGTTTATTAAAAAGGCAAATGAAGTCAATTCACCGGTTTATTTTGCCGATGTCAATTACAAGGTTCTCGACTATGAATCCGCAGGCGGAGAATATCCCAAACTCAGAATATGGGTTGAAAATCAGTCTGATCGCACAGCCAGTTTTCTCATATCGCCGCTAACCGGCCTGTACCAACTGAAAAACATTGTAACTGTGCTGCAGAGTGTTGAAGTGCTTCAATCAAACGGTTACAACATAACCTATGAGCAGATTAAGAACGGGATCAGCAGGGTTCTCAGAAACACACATCTGAAAGGGCGCTGGCAGGTAATTGGCCGTCAGCCGCTTACTGTAGCAGACATTGGCCATAACAAGGATGGAATTATAGAAGTGCTGAGGCAAATAGAAGTAACACCACATGAGAACCTGAGCATCGTTCTGGGGGTAGTAAACGACAAGGATGTAGAAGCCATGCTTGGCCTAATGCCTGTAAAAGCAAAATACTATTTCTGCAAGGCGGATATTCCCCGCGGACTTGATGCCTTAGTACTGCAACAAAAAGCAAATAACAAAGGCCTTGCCGGGAACGTTTATAACACTGTACGTGAAGCTCTTATAGCGGCAAGATACGAATCAGGCAAAGAAGACCTGGTAGTTGTGACAGGCAGTGCTTTTGTGGTTGCTGAGGTTGTTTAACATTGAGGGTCAAACAATTGTAATATTTTATCCTCCGCTTACCAACTGCAGCACCATCACATCATCTCCGTCGTTTATCAGCGTTTCACCGTATTCGTTGCGCTTGATTAGCTGGCCATTGAGCTTTACCACCATCATTTTGAAATTGAAATTCTTAAGATTCAGGAGGTCACTTACCGTTAAGCGCTCCCGGTCAACGAACTCTTCCTTACTGTTCAGAATTATTTTCATGTTTGGTCAGCTAACGGGTCTGCTATTTAATTGACAGACTTATTTGTCGTGCTTGATTTTCTGGTCAGGATTGTTGCCAAGCAGGATTTCCAGAACGGCGTTTGCCTGCATATTGGCCACAATCCCAACTCTTGGAGCAATGGGCGGATTGGTTTCAGTAACTTCATTCATCTCATCACCACAAATGACAAGTTTGCCGGAGGATCGGGTATGAATACTGTTGTTGTCGCCCCAGCCGGCCATTCCAACTCCCACTACCAAAGGCTTTTCAGGCATGTGATTTGAAACCGCATCAATGATCATGTGTTTCATTTCAGCTTTATCAAATGCTTCAACAATCACATCACAACGGGAATATATCTCCACGATATCCGACGGGCAAAGCCTCAGATCAAATGCATGTACCTTGATTCCGGGGTTGATCCTTTCAAGATTGCTTTTAAGAGCAAACACTTTTAACAGGCCAATCTGATCTTGGAAAAAATACTGCCGGTTCAGGTTATTCTCAACTATGACGTCGAAGTCAGCAATCACCATTTTCCCGACTCCCGCCCGGGCCAGGGCTACAGCACAATTCGAACCCAGTCCTCCACAGCCTGCAATACCAACAGTTTTCGTCCTTAGTACTTTCCTGATTTCTTCAAAAACCATAACAACCACGCCCGGCCGACCGGATTAATGTTATCACAAATATAACACAGAAAACAAATAATAGCCAATTGATAATCCTATGACTGTAAAAATCATATTGCAGGCATCCTTCCAATACTTCCCACCGGAACAGGTTAGCTTCTGATACTAGTGAATCTGAATACATTCAATAAAATTACCATATTGCAACGTCGATCATGTGTTTATGGCAGACAGTTCCATATGTCAGCGCCAAACCTTTTAATAATCATGTCTTTATAGCACAGGAACAACATTCATACTTCTGAAAACCTCACGTTTTATCAAAATGCCCACCATGAGTTTAAAAGCTGCGTGTTTAACCCAATTTCAGAAAACCAATGTGCTCATTCGTTCCGTGATTTTTAAATTCTCTAACTTTACAGCATCAATAATCAATCACTCATCATGAAGAAATACATTATCTTACTTGCAGTCATGACCATCGGATTAAACATGCAGGCGCAAAATCCTTTCCTTGAAAAACAGTGGAATACACCTTTTGGAGTTCCACCTTTCGATAAAATTAAATATGAGCATTACATGCCCGCCATCGAACAGGGTATGAAGTTGCACAACGAGGAGATTAATGCTATCATCAACTCAAAACAGCCTGCCACTTTTGCTAATACCATCGAAGCACTTGAAAAATCGGGCTCCATTCTATACCGTGTCCGTACGGTTCTCGATAACCTTCAATCGGCCAATACGTCGGATCAGCTTCAGGAAATTGACAAGGCGTCTTCACCCAAATTGTCAGAACATTATGACAATATCTACCTTAACGACAAGCTGTTTGCCAGGGTAAAAACTGTTTTCGATAGTCGTTCGAAACTCAAAATAAACCCTGAACAGGCAAAATTGCTTGAAGAAATTTACAAGCGATTTATAAGAAATGGCGCCCTGGTGCCTGAGGATAAAAAACCGCGCCTCCGCCAGATTAACGCCCGCCTTGCCATGCTGAGCATCGAGTTTGGTGACAACCTGCTGAAAGCTACAAATGGTTATTACATGACCGTTGACAAGGAAAGCGACCTGAAAGGATTGCCTCAATACCTCGTTACTGCCGCAGCCGAGGCTGCCAAAGAAAAAGGGCTTGAAGGCAAATGGATTTTCGGTCTCAACAAAACCGTGGTCATTCCATTTATACAATATGCTGATAACCGCGCACTTCGCCGCCAGATATACCAGTATTACCTCAATCGCAGCAATGGTGGAAAATACGACAATAACCCGCTGATTGATGAAATGGTAACACTGCGTGCCGAAAAAGCCGCCATTCTCGGTTACCCGAACTATGCTGCTTATGTCCTCGACGACAATATGGCTAAAACACCTGAGAATGTTTATAAGCTTCTTAATCAGCTCTGGACACCTGCCCTGGCCATGGCCAAACGCGAACAAGCCGATATGCAGGCCATGATCCTGAAAGAGGGTAATACCTTTGAAGTGCAGCCATGGGATTGGTGGTACTATGCTGAGAAAGTGCGCAATGAAAAGTACAATCTGAGCGAGGAAGCACTGAAACCTTATTTTGTGGTGTCGAATGTGCGTGACGGTGTTTTCAATACAGCTCACAAACTTTACGGCCTCAACTTCAAAAAACGGACCGATGTTCCTGTATATCAGAAAGATGTTGAAGCTTTTGAAGTAAATGATGCCGCCGGTAAACTGGTAGGCCTCCTCTATCTTGACTACTTCACCCGCCCCGAAAAACGCTCGGGAGCATGGATGACTAATTATATTGATCAGCGTATTGAAAACGGCAAGGATATTCGTCCGGTTGTATCCCTGAACTTTAATTTCCCTGTTCCTGCAGCAGGAGAACCCGCCTTTGTTAACTGGGACGACGTTTCAACCTTCTTCCATGAATTCGGCCATGGATTGCACGGGCTGCTTTCAAAATGCACTTATGCATACTTGTCCGGCACAGCCGTTCCCCGTGATTTTGTTGAGTTGCCGTCGCAGATCATGGAAAACTGGGCTTCGGAACCTGAAGTGCTGAAAGTGTACGCTAAACATTACAAAACCGGAGAAGTGATTCCTGAAAGCCTTATTCAGAAAATGAAAGCTGCCGGAAAATTCGGTCAAGGATTCGCTACCACCGAATACCTTGCCGCTTCGATTCTTGATATGGATTATCATACTGTATCTGCTGGCACTGAGGTTAATGCACAATGTTTTGAAAAACATTCCATGGATAAGATCGGACTGATCAATGCTATCCCGCCGCGATACAACAGCACCTGGTTCCAGCACATATTTGCCGGAGGATACTCAGCCGGATATTATGCTTACATCTGGGCTGAAGTACTTGATGCAGACGCTTTTAGCTATTTCAAAAAGAATGGCATTTTCGATAAAGCGACTGCCGACAGCTTCCGCAAAAATATACTTGAGCGCGGTGGTACTGATGATGCCATGAAGCTATACAGGCAATTTACAGGAGGTAAAGAGCCTTCGGTAGAACCGCTTATCCAACGCAGAGGTCTTGAATAAGCTACAATGATTCGTCAATGCTCATCTAAAGTTTAATTTTAACAAATAGCCCCCGCTGATACATTGCTGAATCTATCTGAAAAAAACGATCCCAACCGGATGACCCTGGTTGGGATTTTTTATTTTTATCGTTATATTTGCAAAGACCGGTTACCGGTACCAATAAAAACCAATTTTAAATTTATCAATCATGTTAGATCAACTTTTACAACTAGTGAGGGAAAATGCCGGTGAAGCCATCATCAGCAATCCTGCCATTGACAACAAAAACAACGATGCTGCCATTGAAACGGCTGCAGGTTCAATCTTCGATAACCTGAAAGGAATGGCCGGCGGCGGAAATCTCGATTCAATTCTTAACCTTTTTCAGGGAGGTGGCGATGTATCAGCTCACCCGGCCATCAACAACATAAGTTCAGGCGTTGCCGGTGACCTTATGAAGAAATTTGGCCTTGACCAGGGCGCTGCAGCAAACATCGTTCAGCAACTCATTCCAACGGTAATGAATAAACTTGTTAAAAAAACCAACGACCCCAACGACAGCAGCATCGATCTGCAGGGAATCCTCGGCGCGCTAACGGGCGGAAAACCAAAAGGCGGTGGCATCCTCAATACCATCAAAGGGCTATTTGGTGGATAAACTTTGTAAGTTAGATCAAACGAACAAAGCCGGCAATAAGCCGGCTTTGTTCATTATAAAAGGAGTGCCTTTTGAGTAATATCTGAGTTATGCCTGGGGTGTCCAAAGTATCCCGAAAAGGATATATGCTATCACGAAAGTGATTATGATATTAAACGTTTGCGCAATCAGGAAAGCATACAACGGGCGTCCTTTATCAAGTTTAATCAGGTCAGTAAAACGGGTCTCGAGACCTATACAAATAAAAGCCAGGTTGAACCACAGCGACTGGTAACTCTTAATAGTTGAGCCGGCACTTTTGGCGGTTTCGGGATCGATAAAGAACGAAAACACCAGCGATGCAAGTATAAAGCCAAGAACGAATTTCGGGAAACGTTCCCAGATAACTTTCAGCGTAGGCTTCTGAGTGGTATCATTTTTGCCTGCCTGGCGGTATGACCAGAAGATTGAAATAATAAATGCTGCAACTCCCAGCAGTACATTTTGCGAAAACTTAATAATTGTGCTGAATTTGAGCGCAATATCGCCGGCAATCGTACCGGAAGCAACCACAGCTCCGGTAGTATCGATGGTTCCTCCCATCCACGCACCGGTTACTTCATCAGGCAATTTCATCCACCTGGCGAGCAGCGGCATGAAAATCATCATGGGAATAGCCACAATAAGCACAAGTGAAATCACGTAACTAAGCTTTTTACTGTCGCCTTTGATAGCACCGGCTGTGGCAATAGCTGCTGAAACACCGCAAATACTCACGGCACTGGCAAGCATAATGCCAAGCTCCTCATCTACTTTGAGCTTTTTAGCTATCCAGAAAGCGAAATACCAGACAGAAAACACAACAACAACAGCCTGTAAAACACCATACAGCCCTGCTTTCATGATTTCGGAAAACAGGATGGTGGCTCCGAGCATCACTAAACCGATCTTGATATAAAATTCACTCTGCATTCCTTCTTTGAGCCAGTCAGGTGTTTTGAGTACATTGCTGATAAACAAACCGATGAGCAATGAAAAAAGTACTGTTTCAAGTCCCAAATCTTTCATTGAGCCGCTCGAAGCAATGAATTGTGCGAGCATCGACAGGATAAAGATGATTGGAAATGATTTGAGCAGCGACTTCAGATTTTTACCCATGATAAGAGCACCAATGGCAGCAAAAAGCAGGAAGTAAAGGAAGGTCATTATAAGCCTGACGGTGTTTCCCGAGGTAAAAACTTCAGTGCTCAGTACCGTCCAGCCGGTCCAGCCGGTTTTAGGCCCGAATTTGGGCATCTCGGGGAAGAAGGTAGTTGCTGCTGTTATGAGTATAAGTGTGACCCCGATGATAACGGAAGTCCAGTCTTCGTTAAGTTTTTTCTGTAGTATCATAATGCTTTGTTATTGAGCTTGTTTGAAAATGGTTGGTGATATGGTGAGCATCATGTAGAAATAATGCGAGAATTTGTCATTTGTCACACCCTGAAGTGTTTTCAGTGCATCTGTCGGTACAATGAAGAAGTAGCCTCCTTCGAGTGCGCCCCAATCGGCAAACTTATAATTGAACAGCAGATCATTTTCGTAACCGAGGTACTTATCAGCCGGAGTCGCCGTGTTTGTTTGGGCTAACCCAAGAAAATGCCCGGCATTGCGAAAGCTCAGCGTTTTCGTTGCCTTATAATCGACAAAGAAATTCAAATCAGTAAGTCCGCCTTGTTTGGTATCGGTCGAGTAAACCCTGAAATAGTCGAGAAGCCCGAAATACCTGTGCCTTGCGCCGTAGAGAATATCAAAAACCTTATCCTGCTTCATGCCGGCACCTACTATATTGCTTCCTGAAACATATCCATAACCAGCTCCCGGAGTGATCTTTCCAAGCTTGCAGGATGCTTCAGCCTGAGCCAGAAAAGCATTTACGTCCAAGCCTGACTTATTAGAACCATACTGGTAATAGGCATCGCCCCATATACTAAAAACTCCGCTTTTGTATTCGGTGTAAACACCGGTAGTCTGCCTGAAATTCAAAGTATTCGTTGTATCGGTTTGGGTAACACCCGAAGCTACGTGCAAAAGCGATAGCTGAAAATTATCATTGAATTTGCGGTTTAACCATAAAAAGTTGAATGATTTAATGCGGTTCGACGGATACAGGTTATTGCTTACATTTTCAGCCAGTGAATTCCAGGAAGTACCCATGTGAAGGTTCCATTCGGAAAGTTTCAGCTTGAAAACAAGAGCATCATATGCCATCCCTGACTGCCCCCAGTTGCGGGCGCCAAGTATCCTTTCATTGTCATATTTTAATTGTTGCCGCCCGACGGACATCCATCCGGCCTTCCCCAGTTTAAGTTCTGCGTATCCTTCAAAGAGATCGAAGGTATTGTTGTCGGCTGGGCCTGTTGCACTCATGTTTGGCTGGTCGCCCCAAGTCCTCACATCCTGAGGGCTGATTTTTACCCTGAGATTGGGTGTCTCATAACTGAACGAGAGGCGGGCCCGCTGCGAAATAAAAAACGCAGGTGTTGACCCATCAGAAGCTAATTTCTGGTAACCATCGCGAAACTCCAGGCGACTCCTGTATTGTGCATCGATTTTAAACTGAGCCTTAACGCCAATGGAGAAAATCATCAGCAGTATGGCAAAAGAAATGTTCTTTAAATGCATGTGATTCATTATAAATGATTAATATTTCAAAAATATTATACTATCTACATACTTGAACTCTTCATTAGGTTAGACTTATTATATTTCTGTATGAATTTCTTCTCTCAGAAATATTAAATTTTAAATGTTTTTCACCTTGCAGGCAGATTTCTGATGACTTTTGTCGATTCACAGGTAATAAATGAAAACATATCTTTGTTAACCAAAACCACAGAGCACTTGACTTTTTCAAACAGACTTCAACTGATAAGGAAACTCATCATACTGGCAATTTCGATAGCCTCATTTTCATTTTCACAAGGCCAGACGCTATATTTCCCGCCGGCTACAGGCAATCAATGGGAAACTGTTGACCCCGAATCGCTCGGATGGTGCACCGATAAGATCGGTCCACTTTACAATTACCTTGAAAGCATTAACTCCAAAGCTTTTATTGTTCTGAAAGATGGAAGAATCGTCCTGGAGAAATACTTCGGCACTTTTACACAGGACAGCGTATGGTACTGGGCTTCGGCGGGGAAAACGCTCACTGCATTCATGA
The DNA here is from genome assembly GCA_035403045.1 of Bacteroidales bacterium. Taxonomy (GTDB): domain Bacteria; phylum Bacteroidota; class Bacteroidia; order Bacteroidales; family UBA4417; genus UBA4417. The sequence goes on along the minus strand of DAONEL010000013.1, from coordinate 22,717 downwards.
CTGGTATTGCACAACAGGAAGGTTATCTTACAATCAATGATACTACATCACAACACCTTGGAGATGGATGGACTGGTTGCGCACTGCCCCGGGAGAGGAAAATCAAAATATGGAACCAATTGACTATGACGACCGGATTTGATGACGGAGTGCCTGATAATCATTGTACGTTGCCTTCGTGCCTTCAATGCCTGGCCGACCCCGGCACGCGGTGGGCTTACCATAATGCTCCTTACACTCTGCTCGAAGACGTGATTTCTGCAGCAACTGGCCAGTCGCTGAACGTATATCTTTACAATAAACTTTCGGCCGTTACCGGAATTACAGGCCTCTTTGTACAAACGGGATACGACAAGGTGTTTTTCAGCAAACCCCGAAGCATGGCGCGCTTCGGGTTGCTGGTGCTCAACAGGGGAAAGTGGGACAACACGCAGGTAATGACTGATACATCATACTTCCGTGAGATGACAACCACATCGCAACAACTGAATCTTTCATATGGTTATTTATGGTGGCTTAATGGAAAAACATCCTTCATGGCACCCGGACTGCAATTTGTTTTTCCCGGATCACCAGCACCTCACGCACCCGCTGATATGATTTCAGGGTTGGGTAAAAACGGGCAGTTCCTCAATGTAGTGCCAGGTCAGAACCTGGTAACCATTAGACTGGGCAATGCTCCGGATGACAGCGATGTGCCTTTTCTTTATAATGACTCGATCTGGCAGAGGCTTAACGATGTCATCTGCACCTCAACCCCGGTTGAAAAAGAACAGTCTGCCGGCCTTCCACCGCAGGTTTTTCCAAACCCCGCTGACATAAAATGCCGTGTAGAATGGCCGGGCGAAATTTTTGGAATATTCGTCAGTGATAATACGGGTAATTTGATTGCGTACAAAACCGAATTGCGAAACCATGCAGAAATTGATACTCATATGCTCGCGAGCGGACTGTATCTCATCAAATTACGAAACAACAGCGGGCTTACCGTTACACGGAAACTCGTAATAATACATTGATTTTGAAATGATTAAAAAAAGCCAACAACTGAAGTTGTTGGCTGTAATTGCAGTTAAAAATTAAACAATAAGGCTGAGTATCAGCAGTAAACTCAGCGTTTGTCTACTTCGATCACAATAGCAACCGCATTTTTACCCTTTACGGGGCAAACAAAGGAAACTCCGTCGCGGTCATTGGTAAATGACACTCCATCAACCAGCTCGTTATCAAGCGCTTCCATGAGTTTGCCTGCATAGGTTGAAGCATTGCTGGCCGAAATAGCTTTGTTAAGCACATTATAGTCAATCTGCTTTTTGGTGACAACGATCGCCAAGTAGTCCTTTGATCCCACATCATCAGGTTTCATGGAGTAATCTTTCGGGAATAACCTGGTACCCGTAATTCCGCAATAAGGCGAGTGCTTGGGAGTGTAGGGAAACAGGACATATGAAGAGCCATCGGTTTCCTGTCCGAAAACATACGTATAACACTCAATGTTATTGGTGACTTCGATTTTAAATGTGGAATTCTTCGAAACTGGTTGTGCTGTCGAATAAGTTATTCCGCCTTTATAACGCAGTGGAATTGCTGACAGGTTTACGGTATTTCCGGTATTATCGTCATAATTTACAAGCCGGAATGACGCTTCCAGTTTAGTTTCGTCAAATTTCTCTGATGTCCCCATTGGGTAAAGCCCGTATGCCTCCTTCACGAAAAAGTCAAAATCCTTGTATCGTACCCATCCTAAGCCGTTTTCGCCCCACTCCTTGCCCCAGGAATTCATTATCTGGAATGCACCGCCTTCCAGGTAATCATCGTATCCGACCACGCACATGGCATGGCCGCCAAAACCCATCATTTCATAATCATCGGCTGCAGGAATCCAGACTTTTTGTCCAAGCATCGGTTGCATGAACGTCCCTCCTACCATCATACCAATAACAACAGGAGCTCCCTGAGCAAGGTTTTGCTTCACCGCAAGCATATCAACTTTGTTGTCATCGGTGCTGAGCGAGAGCCGGTTAAATCCTTTGGTACGGAATTGCTCAGCCGACTGCAACTGGTATTGATTTGGCTGTTTCGAGCAGTCGTTTTCGTTGTAAGGGAACTCGCTGAAAGGCATCGAACCTTTGTCTTTCATAAATTCCATTGCCCTGATAATGTATGATCCCTGGCATCCGTCAAGTCCGATCTGGTTGTAAAGAAACGACGGGCTGAATTTCACATTATCAGGATCTTCACCGGATTGCCGTGCCTGCAGTATCGAGCGGGCAGCATAAGCGCTCGACCATGCAACACATGATCCCTGCTGGCCCTGGTTTAACCGCTCTGGGCAATACTGTTCAAGTGACACTCTTTCAGGCATCGGGTTTTTGACATTATCGGATAGCGGTTCAAAAATCTCTGCCTGTCGGTACATGCTTGTATCAAGCATTCCTCCAAGGCTAAATGCTTCCCCGTTTCCGGCTGCCTGTTGCAGCATACTGCAACTTTTTTGTCCGCCAAGAAAATATATGGCGGCCCCTACTACTAGAACAATGATCAGCAGTTTGGGATTCTTCAGCAATAACGGCAATAAGGCTGTAAGACATCCTGTATTGAGTCCTCCGGGAAGCTGACCGCCGCCGCCGCCGCCTCCACCCGGGTAATTGTCCTGTGATGACCTTTCGCGGTCTTTTACCATTCTGATAGGCATAATCTGAAATTTTACTGGTTAATGACTTAATAAGTATAATTAAGGATAAATATACAAATGAATTTGAACAAATGACTTGTAAAAAATAATACTGCCTTTTTCGCGGGTTTGTGTATTAAATTTGTGCTAAACAACTTGATAGTCATGGCAAACACAACAGAGTCAACCACGATGAGCCGCGAAGAAAGGCTGTTTAAAGAATGCAAACAACGGGCTGAAGACTTCCTGAAAATAGAAATGTATCGGCCAGCTTTGAAATGGCTAACCGAAGCCCGCAACTTAGGCATTGATAATGAGAGTATTGACCGGAAGATTGCCGGCTGTAAAGCAGAAATAAGGAAAGAATCGCGTACAATCCGTATCATAGCTCTGGTTGCACTGATGATTATTGCGGTAGTTTTTATCGTTTTATAAGAGTATTACAGGATTTAATATTCTACTGAGCAGCTTTATGAATTGCCCGGAAAATAATGCCGCTGAAGATTGTCGGGTAAAAAGATACCTGACGAAAGTCATTTCCGGAGGCCAGACAGGAGTTGACCGTGCAGGGCTGGATGCCGCCATTGGTACCGGAATTCCTATTGGGGGATATTGTCCGGCGGGCCGGCGGGCCGACGACGGCACCATACCATCCCAATATCCATTAGTAGAAACTGCCTCGCGTGAATATCCGGTAAGAACCAGGATAAACGTTGAAGAAGCCGACGGCACACTCATCATTATTTCAGGCTCATCCGACCGCGGAACTCAACTAACAGCCAGCATTTCAAAACAAAAACGCAAGCCGTTACTGATCATTGACCTGGAAAATGTGCCAGAGGAAAGCACTGCAATCAACTGGATTCAAATCAATAACATTCAGATACTCAACATCGCAGGACCCCGTGAAAGCAGTTCGCCGGGAATCTATTGGTCAGCCATGAATTATCTTCGCCAATTATTTGAACTATTGAATGGTGAAAATGTTCCTCATAGGTAATTATGCAGGAAGTTGCATTTCTTGACACCATTGATTTTGTTTTATTGTAACTTTCAGACCCGTTTTACTACATAATTTATGCTGAACCGGCTGTTTCAATTTTTCAAGAACATTGACCGCAAGGATTATCGCCCTGTATTTGGCGGACTTGAGATATTGAAATACATTGGTCCCGGGCTGCTGGTAACGGTTGGATTTATTGACCCTGGCAACTGGGCATCAAACCTTGCTGCAGGATCAGATTACGGTTACACGCTGCTATGGATGGTCACACTTTCAACTATCATGCTGATCATTCTACAGCACAATGTTGCTCATCTCGGAATTGCAACAGGGTTATGCCTTTCGGAAGCTGCAACAAAACATACAAGTGCTTTCGTTTCGCGCAGTATTCTTACCTCAGCTGTTGCTGCATCGATATCTACTTCACTGGCAGAAATACTCGGCGGATCTATCGCTTTGCAGATGCTGTTCGGAATTCCTGTAAAAGCTGGCGCCATTATCGTGCTGATTACTGTGCTGATACTCCTTTTCACAAACTCGTATTCAAAACTCGAAAAATGGATCATAGGTTTTGTTTCGCTCATCGGCCTTTCATTTATCTATGAACTTTCGCTATCCGATATCGATTGGGTTCAGGCCGCAGTTGGCTGGGTGAAACCCACCATCCCTGACGGATCGATGATCGTGGTGATGAGCGTACTAGGTGCTGTTGTGATGCCTCATAATCTTTTTCTGCACTCCGAAATAATACAGAGCCGCCAGTGGAACCTTCAGGATGAAAAAGTTATCAGAAAACAGCTCCGATTCGAGTTTCTCGACACGCTCTTTTCGATGATCGTGGGTTGGGCTATCAACAGTGCAATGATCCTGATGGCGGCAGCTACTTTTTTCAAGAACAATATACAGGTTACGGAACTGCAACAGGCCCAGAGTATGCTGCAACCATTGCTTGGTAACAATGCCGCCGTGATATTTGCTGTCGCACTGCTGTTTGCCGGTGTAGCGTCAACCATTACATCAGCCATGGCCGGCGGCAGTATTTTTGCAGGCTTTTTCGGCGAGCCATTCGACATGAAAGACAATCACAGCCGCATAGGCGTAATTATTTCATTATCAGTTGCCGTACTGATCATTTTCCTGATCGGAGACCCATTCAAAGGCCTTATTATCTCTCAAATGTTGCTCAGTATTCAATTGCCGTTTACAGTATTTCTGCAGGTATATCTCACATCATCTAAAAAAGTAATGGGCAAATATGCCAATTCCAAACCGTTGACCATTCTGCTTTTAGCAATCGGGCTCATAGTGACCTTTCTTAATATCCGGCTCCTTGTCAGCCTGATTTTCTGATAATCAGATACCAACGGTTCAATTGATCCGTTTAAAGTAAACGGTTTTCAAATTAATTACATTTGCACTAACCATTGCTCACGATGAAACATTTGCCAGGCATCATACTCATCCTGTTTTTTCTTGTTGAGGGAGAAAAGGCATTTACACAGGAGAACGATAAATACTGTGGCTGGACATTCGGCCTAAACTTTGGATTGTATTATCCATCGGGATACAGCGCCAATTATTACAACGGAAGCGACATCAATGAAAATAAAGCCAGCTGGGTGCTGGGCAACTATTACTGGTACCAGGAAATATTTAAAGCGCTTGATATATCTGATACTGTGTTTGTTGCTGATAACGGTCTGCCGATGAACATGCACTATAAGGTAGCCCTGAATCCCGGCATTTTTGGCGAATATCGTTTTAACAAATCCTATGCGCTCAGTTTCGAGTTCAATTATCTGAAACTTAAGGCAAATGATGCCATTGGGCTGGAGGTGGACCCAAAAGAATATGCGACCGAACCCGACATACGGCTTTACCCGGTTAAAGGTATAGAGGAGCGCGTTTATTTTAACCTTACCCTCAAACGCTACTTTGATAGCCCAAAACCCAACCTGAACTATTTTTTGATGGGAGGCATTAATGTGAATAACACCAAAGTTCTTAAGAATGCGCTGTATATTGAGGAAAAGGAATACTCCATGATAAATATTTATGGCAGGCAGAACTACGTGCCTAACACCAGTATGCAGACTTTCAGTGTTTACGAAGGAGGCATAGGATTCGGACTTGTTGCCGGCGGCGGGGCTTCCTTAACCTTTGATAATGGCATTATTCTCGAACCCGGTATTACCGCCAACTGGACCAGAGTTAACCTGGAAGGTTATAAAAGGTTTACCCCCGGCATCGGAATATATATGAGATTCATCCTCAACAGCCTTCTTTTTGCAGAATAACTGTAACCGATTGCCAGGCCAACCGCTGCTCAAACCATAATTTGCAGTAATTTTACCCTCTGAAGATTAATGTCTTAACCCGAAATCATGATCAGGTTTACCCCGATAATTTTTCTGCTGATGCTGGCTGCCTGCTCGTCGCCAACGAGTAAAAGTCCATCTGCCGGGGCTGCTGATCATAGGAAAGTAATAGATCATCCGGCTATCGTGGTATATTCTGCCGAAAAAACCGGAATTACCCGCGAAATGCCAGCAGTGAGAAAGGCTGCCAGGTTTTCAGCCGATCATAACATACCTCTTGTCTCCACAACAGTTGAGAGCCTGGAGTTTGTTAAACAAAACGGCTCACGTATAATACTGGATATCAGCAGGCTGCCACTTAAAAGCAATATCATTCTTTTTAATTCAGTTAGCGATCCTGTAATCTGTTCACCAGATGAACTGAACAAGGTAGCCGGGGACCTTTTTCATGAACAAAAGCTAACACAGACCACTGAAAAGGTTTTGCATCAAAATATTGCACCGAAATATCAGGTTGAAAGAGTTACAGAACCAGAAAAAACTATTACTGATACACATGCCCTTTCATTGCCCGGGTTGAAAATGCGCCGGATAGTAATTTCGATCGCAGATTCGGCCAGCCATGGAATACAAGCGCGTGATATCCCCGGAATCATTTATATTGAAAACCGGATTGATACACGTTCATCACTTAAATTTACTTTCGAAAACGACCTGATTACCTGGAATAACACTGATCGTTATTTCACCAACGGCATCACCATTGAATTGAAAGCGCCCTGGGTTTCCCGCATAACTGCTTCACGGCTTTTACTGCCATACAGGCACCCGTCGGCAAGTAGCACTTCCCTGTTGCTTGTTCAGAACATGTACACCTCTGCCGATACCCGCATCCCTCCAACCCTGCTCAACGACCGGCCTTTTTCATCTTATATTTACCTGGGTATCAGAAAAACAAACATTGACTATACCCGCAGGCTGAGGTTAAACAGCACCCTTTATGCCGGTGTTATCGGACCTTATTCACCCGGTTCATTTTTTCAGACACTGGTTCATAAAACATTCCCGACCAATGACATACCGCAGGGATGGGAAACACAAATCAACTCTGATATTATCCTGAATTATAACATAAGCCTTGAAAAACACCTGTCGGGATCAAAACTATGGAATATCAGCGCGCTGGCCGACGTTCAGGCCGGGACATTGTACAACAACCTCGGAGGAGGATTTCGGGCGCAGTTCGGCTTAAGTGAGCCGAGATTTGGTTCCCCTGACAAGGTGACACATCAAAAATGGCAGGCATATATTTACACACAGGGCATTGCGAAATTCATCGCTTATGATGCTACTTTGCAGGGTGGAATGATTAACCAAGACAACACTTATACCCTTAAGACCAGCCAGGTCAATCACCTGACCGGGAAAGCTGAAATCGGCGTTCATATTGACTACAAAGGTTTAGGAATTGAAGCAGCCCAGCATTTTCTCACACCCGAATTCAAGGAGGGCATGTCGCACCGCTGGGGGCAGCTCAGCCTTCTGTTCCCCTTGTAACCATCTGATAATCTTTCATATCAATGCTTTCCATTCCAGTTAAAATATTTACGTCGGGGAGAAGCATCTTTCAGAAAAAGCTCAGGAATGCTTTCGGCGCGGTCTCAGTATCAGTTTGTTTGTTGCTCCTGGTTATGCCTGCCTTCACTTCCCGGCAGGTCCCGGCAAAACATGATGATGTTCCACAGGAAATCACTTTGCTGTTCATGGGCGATATTATGCAGCACATGCCCCAGGTTGAAGCTGCCTGGGATGGATCGAAACAATGCTATGATTACGATACCTGTTTCTCATATGTACGATCATTGATTCAGGGGGCTGATCTCGCCATTGCCAATCTTGAAACCACCCTGGCCGGAAAACCTTACAGCGGCTACCCGGCGTTCAGTTCGCCCGACGAACTCGCAAGGGGAATGATTAACGCAGGAATTGATATTGCCGGCACTGCCAATAATCATTGCTGCGATCGTGGTAAAACAGGTATTGAGCGCACCATCCTTATCCTCGACAGCCTTGGGTTAAAACACATGGGCACATATTGCGACGAGGCGCATTATAGGCAAGCCAATCCGCTTATTATCAACAAAAATGGTTTCAGACTTGCGTTCCTCAATTATACTTACGGCACAAACGGCATCCCTGTCCCGCAAGGAAAAGTTGTAAGCCTTATTGAAAATGAAAGGATGATCAACGACCTGAAAGCAGCGCGTGATTCGCAACCCGACAAGATAATTGCCTTCATACACTGGGGTGAAGAATACCAGCGTATGCCAAACAGTTTCCAGAAAGAAACCGCACAATTCCTTATCGAAAACGGAGCCGATTACATCATTGGCTCCCATCCTCATGTTATCCAGCCAATGGAATGGCGCAAAGCCGATAGCCTGAACAGGGAACAAATTGTAGTATGGTCGCTGGGAAATTACGTATCGAACCAACGAAACAGATACACTGACGGTGGTGCCATGTTCAGCCTGAAATTAAAGAAACAGTTCGGGAAAACCAGTGTAGCCGATGCATCATATTATCTCACCTGGGTTCATAACCCATTGGCTGACGGGCGACGTCAATACTACATTCTGCCTGCTGCCAGATACGAAAACGATACCGTATTCCCCGATAATAGTTCACGTATAACTATGAAATCCTTCCTGGAAGATTCCCGCAAATTATTGAATGATAACAACATAAACATTCACGAAGCTCGGTTTGAGTAGCTTCAGCCTGTAGCCGGAAGACAGCTATTCACCAGTTATTTCACCTTATTCAGGGCATCCTGCTTCAGTTTATCAGCTTCAGCTCGGGCTTTTGCAATGATGGCATCTTTTTGTTTTTGGGCTTCACCAACTAGCCCGTTCGCTTTCACATCTGCTTCCTTTTTTATTTTGTCAGATGCTTTTTTTGCTGCTATTTCAGCGATGGGGCCGTTCTTTTTGCCTTCATTAACCAGCTTGCCTGCCGTGGAATCGGCTGTTGCTCTGACTTTCCCGGCAGCAACCTGGGCAGCATCCACAAGTTTCTGCCCCTGCTTTTCAGCATCAGCTATAAGTTTGGCGGCTTGAGCGTCAGCCTGGTTAATCAATGCATTGGCTTCTTCCCTGGCTTTATTCACAAGTTCTTCCTTCTTCTTCTCAACCTGCTCAAGCGCCTGCTGTTTTACATCAGCAACCAGGTCGGTCATTGCCGTTTTTATGCCTGTCCTGATGGTTGGGTCAGTAATCGTACCGCCAATGAGTAATGTAACAGGCACAATATCTCCCAGTTTAACATTCACGCCTTTTTTTGCCGCATCGCCCACCAGTCCTTCAAGAACTGTGTTGGCTTTATTGCCAAATTCACTCCTCGGGATATCGAGCGTCAGTATAAAGTTGATTGATTTGTCGAGGCTTGTTGTACCTGAGAAATTCGCCTTGTAAGAAGCAAGTTTGAAATCCATCGGTTTCACCGTAGCTACCCCGTTCACCAGGTCGAATGAGAGGTTAATTTTTTCTACTGAAGGATTCTTCAATTTATCCATCTTCAACGCATCGGCTATTTTGCTGAAAGTGTTGGTAGTACCAAATTTCAGAATATCGGAAAGAAGCAAACCATAGGCTGAAACCGATGTAAGCTCAGGCATCATGTTCTTTTTCAGGTCGCCTTTGAGTTTCAGGGTAGTACTGATAGCGCCTGTAAGTTTCTCAGCAATCGGCGCAAGTTGTTTCATCGTATTAAACGCTGCAGCTGTTTTGCTAACCTCCATATCCTTGATATTCAACTCCATGTCAACCACAGGCTTGGCCGGATCAACTGTAGAATAAGATCCTTTCAGCGCCATCGTCCCTCCCAGTGTATTCATTGAGAGATTGCCAATATGCAGGGTTTTATCTTTTACTGAAACCTGGCCTTTCACATTCCGAAGGTCATATTTATCATAAAGCAATTGTCCGAATGATGTGTTGAGCGTGAGGTCCATGTTGCCGGGAATCTCTATGACCGTGAGGGCTGCAGTATCTGCAGTACTTGCAGAGGATTTGTTTCCGGCCATAAGGCTGTTAATATCCATGAAATTCGAGACCGTGGTCAGAGAGCCTTTCAGCACCCCGTTCTTTTTCATAAAAAACGGCAGGTAATTCTCAAGTTTCCCTTCGGCTGACAAGTCGTTTTTACCGATTTTTACCGCCATACCAGTAAGCTGAGCATAAGCAGGGGTAAAATCAAGCCTGGCTTTGGAAATGTCAACCGGCTGTTTAATTTCTTGCCCGGTGTAAACCAGGTTGCTGATTGCCAGGTATCCGTCAGCTTTAAATTTGTCATAAGCGCCGCTTTCGATGCTCGAAAGTTTCCCGGCAAAAGCTGCATCTGCATCCAGAATTCCTGAAAGCGTAGTTTTATCACCCAAAGGATAAATTTTCGAAACATCTGAGAGGTCGATGCGCCCTTTAAGCGATGCATTAATATCAGGATCCGACACGGGAGTTTTGAGCAGAAGCGTCGCGTCAACAGGGTTTTGCATCATTTTCAGGTGAAGCTTCGGCACATCAACCACTGTATGATCAATCACGCCGTCGGGATTGGCAATATTGGCCATAAGATTCACATCGCTTACGTTGCCCGGCAATGCCGGATAACTGAATGCCCCGTTATTCACCTTTATATCAACATTGAACGCAGGGATTGAATCGTCGCTGTAAAGGCCCTTCACCCAGCCGCCCATCGACATGGTGCCTGATGCTTTCAGCTCTGAAAAGTCCTTTGCATAAATAGCGGGTATAAGTGAAAGAAACGATTTGAAGGTATTTTCCTTAGCCGTGAACCTGATATCCATGCGGTAACCATCGTCAGGCATAGCAAAATAACCGTCGGCAGTGAGGTTCAGATCGTTAAGTTTTAAAAGTCCGTCGGTAAAAGTAAATATCCAGTTTGTGATGTCAGCCTGAAGTTTAGTGTTTACTTCGCCGGCAATGTTGTTCATATATCTTACACCGTCATAATCGATCACAATGTTTTTACAAACCACATCAGCATCCAGGGTAGTAACATCAATGGTCATATCGCCTTTGAGTACACCTGTAATTCCATTGAAATCGACGTAAGTCGGAATTTCAGCATCATCATAGATTAGGCGCCCGTCGGAAATTTCAATCTTATTGAGCAACGCCTTGAAATTTGAAGGCTCCGAAACCGTATCGGACGCCGTGGTATCTGCTTTCATTACATCCCAGTTTACCCGTCCGTCAGCCAACACCTTAAAAAGCAGTTTAGGAGATGCAAGTTTAATCTGCTTTATTTCATAATCGCTTCCGCGAAAAACACTCATCAGGTTCACTGTAAGTCTCAAAGCCGGAATCGATGCAAGCGTGTCGTTTTCAAATGGAACCACCCCTTTCACGTTCAGATTACTTACATTTACCGTAAGGTCAGGAAAGTTCCTGATAAGCGACACGCCAACACCTTTAAACGTTACCACTGCATTCAGGTTCCGGTTGATCTCATCCTGAACAACCCGGGTAATTCTTCCTTTAAATGCCAGGGGAAGTAAAATAATAACCACCAGTATCACTATGAGAATGATGGATGAAATTTTAAGTGCCTTTTTCATAAGGTGCAGTTTATGGAAATTTAGTAACAAATTATAAATCAGCCTTCAGGCTCGTCAGAGCTTCGAAGTGCGGTTTCGCAACAGGTGATCTGCTATCACCAGCGCGGCCATGGCCTCCACAACAGGAACGGCACGCGGCACAACGCACACATCATGCCGGCCTTTGCCTTCCAGTATAATGGGATTCCCGCTTTTATCGGCGGTTATCTGGTCCTTCATGATCGTGGCTACCGGCTTAAACGCAACACGGAAAAAGACATCAGCGCCAGTGCTTATTCCGCCGAGAATTCCACCAGCATGATTAGTTGCTGGCGTAAGTAACTTTTCATCACTCCCCTTAAACAGGTCATTATGTTCCGAACCCAGCATTGATGCAGCCGCGAACCCTTCGCCGTATTCAAACCCTTTGGCAGCGCCAATGCTCAGCATGGCTTTTGCCAGGCCGGCCTGAAGCTTATCAAATACAGGCTCTCCGAGTCCGGCCGGCAAATTTCTTATTACGCAATCAATTACTCCGCCGGTGGTATCACCTGCCAGCCTGATCTCCTCAAGGTGCTCCATGATATTGCGGGTTGTCTCAGCATCAGGACAACGGACCGGATTATTATACCTATCGTCGAGATTATGGCTTGTATAATTGCCCTCCAGTTTAACCTTACCGACCTGGCTGACATATGCCTGAACAATGATACCCGATTGTGAGAGAAGAAGTTGCGCTACAGAACCACCGGCAACTCTGGCAGCCGTTTCGCGGGCTGAAGATCTTCCGCCACCACGCCAATCATTTAATCCGTACTTTTTGTCCCAGGTAAAATCGGCATGCGAGGGCCTGTAAACATCTTTGAAGTGCTCATAGTCCTGGCTCCTTGCATCTGTGTTTCTGATCATGAAAGCGATTGGCGCGCCTGTGGCTGCACCTTCAAAAATCCCTGAAAGGAACTCAACTTCATCAGCCTCTGACCTTGGAGTGGTGATTCCCGATTGTCCCGGTCTTCGCCTGTTAAGCTGTTGCTGAACAAAATCCAGGTCGATAAGCAGCCCGGCCGGACAACCGTCGATTACTCCGCCAACGGCTTTACCATGTGATTCTCCAAAGGTGGTAAGCCTGAAAATTTTTCCAAATGTGTTTGCTGACATACAGCAAAGATACTAAACATAGCAAACAGGTTTCTTCTCCCAATCATACTTTTATCAAGACTGAAAAGCAGTTTTAAACGGCTCTGTGTCTGTTTTCCGGACACTTCCAATCAGGCAATGGATAAAAACGAAAAAGCCCCGCGGTGCGGAGCTTTTTACCGGAAAAGAAAAATATTACTGGTTTTGTTGTTGTTCGCGGGCAGTTTTGTTGAGGAACTTCATCTTGGCTTCGAGCTTTGCCAGTTCGTCTTTCGCGTGGGCTATCTTGGCTTCAAATTCAGCTTTCAGCACGTTGGCCTGTTTTGAATTGGCAAAGAATCCGATATTGTTTTCCCAGAGCAGAATCTCTTCTTTCATCTCATCAATGCGGGTTTGAAGGCTTAGCCTTTCGCGGTTGATGATCCGCACAGCATCGGGCTGTTCTTTGATGTTCTCGAAACGCGATTTATAATTCATCGTACTGGCTTCGACAGCGTTAACCTTAAGCTTGTCGTACAACTTGTTGAGAGCCGTTTTATACTCATCCTGAAGCCTGTTCTTTTCTTTGAGAGGAACATGGCCGGTTTCCATCCATTGCCGTTGAAGTTCTTTCATCGCACTCAGGTTTGCCTGGCGGTCATCGGTGAGTTCGTAATTATTGAGCTTGCCAATAATCTCCTCTTTCACCTTCATATTATCCTCTTCAGAATGCTGAATGTTTTTGAAGTATTCTGATTTGTTACTGAAAAATTCATCACAGGCAGCACGGAAACGCTTCCATATCCGGTCGCTGTGTTTGCGCGGCACCGGGCCAATCTTTTTCCATTCGTCCTGAAGGCGTATAAGTTCGCGGCTGGAATTTTTCCAGTCGGTGCTGAGTTTATGAGATTCAGCTTGTACGCAAAGGTCAACTTTCAAATTGTAGTTGTGGAGCTGCTGTTCTTTCAGCTTATCAAAAAATTCTTTTTTCCCGTTGAAATAGCTGTCGAGATAGCCTTTGAAACGGTTCCAGACTTCCTGGTTCGATTTTTTTGGCGCCTGTCCGATGGATTTCCACACTTTGAGCAATTCGTTCACCTGGTTTGTGCTGTTCTGCCATTCCTTGATTGTGGTATATTCCCGGGCACACACCTGTTCCAACTGGTCGCAAAGCACTACTTTGGCACCGTGGTTGGCTTCCTGTTCTTCCTGAACCTTGCCATAGAATTCACGGCGGCGCTCATTAATTTTGTCAGAAGCGATCTTGAACCGGTCCCACACCTCTTCTCTCTTATCCTGTGGCACCGGGCCTATTTCTTTCCATTCGTCGTGCAACTCCTGCAGGCGTTTGAATGCTTTGGCCATCGAACTTTCAAGAATCAGTTCCTCAGCCTTTTCGCATAATTCGATTTTACGCTCAAGATTCTTCCTGAGATCAAGGTCTTTGAGTTCTTTATTGATTTTAACTTTATCGAAAAAGCGCTCAATGAGGAAATGATAATTCTGCCAGAGCTCATTGGCATCGGTTTTTGGAACCATTCCAATGTTTTTCCAGCGCTCCTGCAATACTTTAAAATCGTCGTATGTTTTCTTAAGTGTCTCTTCCGATTCAACGAGTTCGCGCAACTCCTGCAGAATGAGCTTCTTGGCTTCAAGATTCTTTACCTTTTCCTGCTCCTGAAGTTCAGTGAAACGTGCTTTGTTTTCTTTGTAAATATTGAAAGCCGCTTTAAAACGATCGTCAATCGGATCGCTTACCGAGATATTCTCCGGCTCTTCTTCTGATCCGGCTTTTTGGTACATCTCGTGGTACTCTTCCTTGGTGCGGGCAAGGTACGCGACCTTTATCAGCGCAACAGTGGCTTTTATGGAGTTTATATCATCTTCGTGAACAACTGTTTCGAGCATCGAAACAAGCTTCTCACGTGAATAAGTTTTTATATCGGCAGTATTTTCTTCAAGTTCAACCTCTGCAGCTGCATCCTCTTCTTCTTCTTCCGAAATCTCATTAACTACAGGCTCGGCTACCGGTTGTTCCGGCTGATCATCAGCAATTTCCGCTTCTGCTTTTACCTCTGGGACTTGCACCTCATCTTCAGCATCCGGTACTGGTTTTTCGGCAGGCTTTTCAACTACAACTTCATCAACAACCTTTTCCTTAACTATTTCCTCAGCTTTAACTTCAGGTTCTGCTACCTCCGGCTTTGCTTCTAAAGTTTCCTGTGTAATTTCAGGTTCCGGCAAATCGGTAACTTCAGCAACCTGCTCTTCAACAGGCTTTTCCTCAACAGGTGTTTGAGTTTCAGCTAATGGACTTTCATCAGCAACAGGTTCAGCGATTGCTTCAGTTTCAGTTATTTCAACCTCGGCAATGGCATTTTCAGTGATCTCATTGGTAACATTGGTGAGATTCTCCTCCTGCGAAGTTTCTGCAACTTCTTCAGGATTCTGATTGGGATGTTCGGTAGATTTCATTAAATAAGAGATTAGTAATTAAACTATTAGGGATGAATTCGTAAAGCTTCTGTAGTGTTTTCACCAGAAGCCTGGTATGCGTATAATGTTAGGAAGGATTCTTTATTAGGTGTAAGTTCAATACTATGAAGATAGATTGAGGGTGCAAAAATAAAAACATTTTGATACGTAACTGCTTTTCAACCCTATTAATGTAATTCTATGTACTGTGTTTCAGCCATAAGCAATGGACTCTGGCCACGGAAATTTGCTTATTTTATTGATGACCGGTTGAATAGCAGGTATCCTATATTGACAAAAAATGAAACAGGTTTATCGTCACCCTCATAGTAGTTAAGGCTCACACTTACCGGCCCAATGGGGCTGCTGTACACAGCCGATCCTGATAAGGCATAATGAAGGGTGGTAAACGGGTCGCCGAATGAAGCCGTAAAATCATCATTCTGAATAAGTTCCCTGTATGGAGCCATAAGATAACCTTCGAACCTGAGATCAAAGTTTTTGGCAGGTGATACTATTTGCTGAAGTCCAATTGCCGCATAAACCGGATTACGGAATTGAGGTTGGTACAGCACTTTCATTTCTGCAAGCGGAGTAAATGCCGGTGAAGCCAGCGATGTGGCAGTGTAGTTGCGGTAAGGGTGTAAACCGCTTGCCATGGCTTCAACCATGAAACCCAACCCGTAGTACTTGTTATACTTTTTATATTTCTGGTAAATGATGTGAGCCTGCAGGTAGTTGTGATAATGATAGAATGTACCTATTTGTTTGGATGTGGTTCCGGCGGTATGATATTCTCCCCCGCTTATCATCCTTAACTCAGTAAAGAACTGGCTTCCCTGGTCAGGATAGAGTTTGCGGTTGAGTGTATTAATATCCATTGAAATGTATGGCGAAATGAATGATAGCTCACTCCTATCCAGCGTATCGTTTCGGGTGAAAGAGCTGGTTTGGTAATAATTATCAATGTTTTCTCCGAAGCTTGCACCGGTTATCACCCTTCCTTTATTTGAAATGGGAAACCCGAGCTTAATTTCACCAAATGCCTCCCGCGATTGCTGGAATGAAGGAGTATTTTCGTCAAAAAAGAAGGATGTTTTGGTCCGGAAATACTTGAATTGGTTCAATGTATATGATACCTCGCTGAAGAATGGATGTATGCCTGGAATATCGAGGCGCACACCACTTTTAACCGAGTTATAGAACTGGCCGATGTAAGTGTTGAGGTATGGGGTAAGCGCAATCTGCTGCCAGTAGTTGTATTTTAACTGTAGAAATATCTGGTTGGTTGAACGGGATGAGATGCTGCCGCCAAAATCGGCTGTAAACATTTTTTCTCGTTTCGCCTTTACTTCAAATTCGTAGCCTTTGGTTTCCCGGTTATATTTCAGTTGCGGATAAGCGGCATCTATCCTGCCTTCGGCAAGTACACGGAAGTAACTGTCGCGCAATTCATTAAAAGTCCCGCGCATTGGGGCAATCGGTTTATTTAGCCTCAGTATCCTGTTACCGTTAATCATACTGTTAACATAAGCCTGCTGCCGAGAATTAATTCCTTCAATGTTGAAACCTGTAATGATTGGTTCGGGTTTGCGGTTATTAAAGGCTTCCCTGTCAGCAACTCTCTGGTCGATCGTTACAGTATCGGTAACAAACTGCCTTATCAGTGGTATTACCCGTTTGGCGGCTACGTAACCGCTGTCAATAAACGCCCTGGTTTTCGAAAAGTCAATAACATTTGTTGAGGGCAACCGGGGTTCTATCAGGACACTGTTATCACAAATCACATTATAATCAGTCTTTACCATCAGCATGTTCTCTATTTGCGAAAACACGTTGCTCTCATCAGGAGGTACATATCCCGAAGTCGCTTTGCTACCGATAATTATATCAGGGTCAAACTCGGAGTACACAACATCCGATGGAAAATTGTTATACATCCCTCCGTCAAAAAGCAATTTACCATCGATTCTGATTGGCTTAAAATAAAATGGGAAAGTCATCGAAGCCCTGATGGCTGAGGCAAGATCTCCTTTTCGCAGAATGTACGGTTTATTCTCTGAGATATCAGCTGCCACGCACCTGAACGGCACCATCAGGCTGTCGAAATTACTGCCTGCAGCGGCTGTTGCGCCGGCGAATATCTCCATGAAGGCAAAATCCATTGCCACAGGTGATATGATATTCGTGGGCAACTGCGTTTGCAAAATTGAGTCGTACCTAAACTTGAACGATATCCAGGAAGCGTCGGGATCAGGCTGTTTCAGGTAATAATAATACTTAGGGTCAATTTTGCCTGACACCCAATTGGCAAAATCGGGCGACATGAGCATCTCCTCCATTTCGGCAGGTGAATATCCGGCAGCATATAACCCTCCGATAATAGCTCCCATCGATGTTCCGGCTATAAAACTCACCGGGATACCTTCTTCTTCCAATGCTTTAAGCACGCCAATATGGCTGACACCCTTTGAACCACCTCCGCTCAATACAAGTGCGACCTTTTGCGGATAGGCTGAAGGTATTAACAGAATGATTGCAGATACTATGAGTAAACAACGACGCATTTAGAAGAACAAGGGATTTAACCGATAAGTAATAATGTAAATTTACGTCATTTTATTGTACTGTTCAACTACTTTTTGTGCATCTGAACAAGCAGAATCGATCATTTATAAATAATCTTCGCCATAAAAAAATCCTGTCACGATTCACAGGTGACAGGATTCTTGTTGAGAACATTATTCACCTGTTAACTGATCCTGGCAAGAGCCTGGTCGAGGTCAGCAATAAGGTCGTCCACATCTTCGATTCCCACTGAATACCGCACGAGACCGTCGGTGATATCAGCTTTTAGCTTGGCTTCAGCAGTAACTTTTGAATGTGTCATCGATGCCGGATGCTGGATCAAAGTCTCAACGCCACCGAGTGAAACTGCAAGAATCGCCAGTTTTACATTATTCATGAGGATTTTACCGGCTTCCAGCCCTCCTTTTAGTTCAAAGCTCAGCATGGTTCCGGGCCCCTTCATTTGCTTTTTAGCAAGTTCATACTGGGGATGCGACGCCAGTCCCGGATACCTTACCCATTCAACTTTGGGGTGACTTTCCAGGTAGGCGGCAATTTTCATTGCATTTTGCTGCGCCCTTTCAATGCGGATGCCAAGTGTTTTAGCCCCACGAATGACAAGATATGCCTGGTGCGGATCCATATTGAAACCCATGTTTACCATCATACCGCGAAGCCTGGTGTACATCGATTTCTCCCTGGCTACAATCATCCCTGCCACAACATCAGCATGGCCATTGATAAACTTGGTCATACTGTGGAGCACAATATCAGCTCCCAGATCCAGAGGAAGTTGCAGATAAGGGCTCGAAAATGTATTATCCACAGCAACCGGAATGCCGTGATCATGCGCAATAGCACTGCAGGCAACCAGGTCGGTAATATACATGGTAGGATTCGACGGTGTTTCGATATAAAGCAATTTGGTGTTTGGCCTTATTGCTTTAAGAACGGCTTCGGTGTCCGATGTATCGACAAATGTTGCTTCAATTCCCAGCTTTGAATATTTTTGCTCGAGCACAACCCTCGATGGGCCGTAAACAGCGGCGGAACTCACAACATGATCACCCTGGTTGAGCAGAGTCATATAAACAGTGTTTACTGCGCCCATGCCGGAGCTTGTGGCAATGCCGCCAACTCCATTCTCAAGTTCGGCTATTAACCTCTCCAGTGCATTGATAGTAGGATTGCCGATCCGGGTGTAGATGTAACCGTCGCTTTCACCTGAGAAACAACGAGCCCCATGGTCGGCATCGTCAAAAATGAAAGTAGATGTTTGGTAGATTGGTACGGTGGCGCTTCCCAGAGGATCTTTAAAGCTGCCACCATGAATCAGTTTAGAATTAATTCCAAGTTTTTCGGAGGACATTATTTTTGAATTTTAATGAGTATTTCCAACACTTTGGTCTATTGAAAAATGCAAAACAAGGCACCTTCATTTAACCAGAGATCATCTGAATTTTGATTAAAATATCAGCAAAGATAGCTCTTAAATCGTCACCGTAATCCGCATCAATGCTGGTTTTTCCCAGTTCAAGCTGCAGATCATATGGTATTTTCCCAAAGAGTGGTATTTTTTCGACGTTACAATATTGTTGCACTTCCGTCACAAACGACTCTTCATTTTTTATTTTGTTTATAATAATCCCGCAAGGTATATCCATCGACACAAGCATAGATGTCATATTTTCGACATTTCGCCTCCATCCCCGGTTAGGTTTTACTATAATCACCGCAACATTTGTCTCCTGAAGTGCCATTTTTACAAAGCCCGAATTGCCTGGTGGAAGGTCACAAATGACCGTTGCGCCGGGTTGCTTCTTTGTATTTAACTCGCAAATAAGCGGCAGGTGATAATCGTGCCCCTCATTACTTCTCCCGATCGTAAAATAGTTGCCATTTGCACGGCCTTGCATGATATAGCCGCACAGGCGCTGTCTTCCTGAAATAATATGAATATGGCAACCTTTGATGCATTCTCCGCATGCCTTGCAGCGGTCAGGAATTATTTCGATACGCGGTACTGATCTGTCGAAATGCAAGGCTGTTTCGGGACAAAACGGAATGCAGGACCCGCAGAATCTGCACTTCAGCAAATCAATCACAGGGAAGTTGATATGAAATTCAGAAGTATCGAACTTTATTTTGTCGAAATGATTAAAGATATCAGGCTTTTCGATGTCATATCCAATAAGCTGCAGCGTCCCGCTGGCTTTAATTGAGGCTGCATCAAACAGGTTCCGGGCTATTGTTGTCCGCCCTACTGAGCTTTCATAACTTATTATAGAAATTTTACCAGCCAGAAATTCAGGTATTTAAGAGTTTTACTTCGATTTCATTAATTTTGATGGAAGACTGCTAAAAGCTGATTTTGAAGCTATTGCACGAAAAATCCCTTCATTTACCGCCCTCACATCCTCTATGGTATAAAATGCCCCGGGAGTAAAAGTGTTTATCGTGTCAATAAAATTCCGCAATTCCTTCCGGCGCACAATCGAAAAAATAACTTTTACACTTCCTTTTGAACCTTCAGCATCAACTATGGTGAGCCCGAAATTTTGCTCTTTAAGCATGTTTATCAATTCAGGCGCATCATTTGGCAAAATCAGCCGGATGATAGATGTGCCAAGGGATAATCTTTCTTCGATGGTTATTCCAATGAAATTGCCCATAGCAAAACCGGCTCCATAAGCAATATAGCACAGCCAGTTGTCCAGGTGCTGCATTATCTGTCCGACAGCCAGCAGCCATATAATCACTTCAAAAAAGCCAAGAAAAGGAGCCAGGTATTTTAACCCTTTTGACACGAAAATCAGCCTCATTGTTCCAATGCTCTGATCCATAATGCGGGCCAGGAAAATCAGCAGTGGCAAAATCAACCATGTAAATAACGGTGAATCGGAATTCAGGATGTCCATCATATTTCCGTTTGATTAGCCTTGTAAAGTTAGTAAGTAGTTCTTTGCCATGTAATGACAAATTCAAATAGTTTGTGCTCCGGTAATACAATATTCAGGGAAACTGCTGCTCCTCAATGAAATTTCAAGATTTTATTTGTTCAGAAGCATGAATGTCCCAATAAATCGATGAATTTCCAAAACTAATCGGTGAAACAGCCCTGCAGGAAACAAACATGCAGCAGCCAATGTTCTATCTTTGTTTTTCTAAACTATGCACTTAAATCAATAAATATGAAAGCTTTCTCACTAAAGAAACTACTCGCCGTTTCGCTCCTCTTACTCTCGGTCACGGCGATGGCTCAAGCCCAGTCTGAAGCCCGCTTGTTACGCTTTCCTTCAATTCACGGTAACCAGGTCGTATTCTCATATGCCGGTGACCTTTACACTGTTGAAGCCTCGGGTGGAACTGCCCGCCGGCTGACAGGAGATGCAGGCTATGAAATGTTCTCTCACTTTTCGCCTGACGGCAAAACCATCGCATTTACAGCACAATACGACGGGAACACTGAAGTTTACACCATGCCGGCTGTAGGCGGTGTGCCTAAAAGACTCACAATCACGGCAACTCTTGGCCGCGACGATATCAGCGACCGCATGGGGCCAAATAATATTGTGATGACCTGGACGCCTGACGGCAAAAACATCATATACAGGTCACGTAAACAAACATTCAACGACTTTATCGGTCAGCTTTTCAGTGTCCCGGTTACCGGAGGTATTTCTTCGGAGTTGCCACTGCCTTCGGGAGGTTTTTGCAGCTATTCACCCGATGGTAAAAAGCTGGCCTACAACAGGGTTTTCCGCGAATTCAGAACCTGGAAATACTATAAAGGCGGAATGGCCGATGACATCTGGATTTATGATTTCAATACCAAAAAAACCGAAAACATCACAAACAACGATTCACAGGATATTTTCCCGATGTGGTTTGGCGACGAGATATATTTCTGCTCCGACCGTGACCGAACCATGAACCTGTTTTGCTATAATCTGAAAACCGGAGCAACACGGAAAGTCACCAATTTCAGTGATTACGACATTAAATTTCCTTCAGCCGGCGACAACCGTATTGTGTTCGAACAGGGAGGCTACATACATATATTTGACATTGCCACACAAACAACCAGTAAAATAAACATAACGCTTGCCGGTGACTTTAACGACAGCCGTTCCGAACTCAAAGATGCCACCCGCTTCATAGGATCGGTAAATGCAGCGCCTGACGGCAATCGCATCGTTATCAGCGCCCGTGGCGATGTGTTCACCGTTCCTGTGAAAGAAGGAATTACCCGCAACCTTACTTCGAGCAGCAATGCTCACGATCGTGAATCATCATGGTCGCCTGACGGTAAATGGATTGCCTATCTGAGTGATAAAAACGGCGAATACGAAATATACATCCAGAAACAGGACGGAAGCGAACCTCCAGTGCAAGTTACCACAGGTGCCGATACCTATAAATTTACATTTGAGTGGTCACCCGATAGCAAAAAAATACTGTGGAACGACAAAAAAATGCGTTTGCAGTATGTTGATATTGAGACAAAAGCCGTCACACTTGTTGATCAGTCAAAGCTTTGGGAATACGGAAGTTTTGAATGGTCGCCAGATAGTAAATGGATAACCTATACCCAAAGTCTGGCTTCAGGGTTTGGCCAGATCATGCTTTTCAATCTCGAGTCTGCTAATAAATACCCTGTTACTGACGAATGGTACACCAGCGAAAATCCGATTTTCAGCAATGACGGAAAATACCTGGCGTTCATGTCGGATCGCACTTTCAATCCGACATATAGTGATGTGGAATGGAACTATGCCTATGAAAATATGTCTAAGATCTATCTTGTTGCACTGAGCAGCAGCACCGTTTCTCCATTCGCGCCTGTTAATGATGAAGTTACCATCACAGAAGACAAACCAAAAGCTGATGCTGCGAAAGATGTAAAAGATAAAAAAGGCGCTAAGAACAGCAAAGATGATAAGGAA